>CAYNRD010000223.1:0-4698 GCA_964399515.1 uncultured Mycobacteriaceae bacterium
CCGCCGGCCAACCGTGTTCTCCCCGGGCACGCGCACCGCACGCGCACCGTAAAATCAAGACCAAGGCGTCGGTGTTCCTAACTGAATAGGCTTTGCGGAGTAGCCCGTGATCAGAACGCTCGACTTGCGCCAAGGGTTCAATGCGATTTTTCGCGACCGGCAAATCCTGATCCGGTCGGAGCAGGGTACCACCCACGTCCATTTCCGACGGTCCCAGCAGATTATCCTGGCCGGGATCTTCGTGGGCTTGTTCTTGTGGGGCTCGGCGGCGACGGTGGCCTCGGTGAACGCCAATCTGCGCATCGCCGACCAGAGCCAGCAGATCGAGGACTGGGAGCTGGGCTATGCGGGCCTGATCGCGGAGATACGGCACCAGAAGGGCATTAGCGTTGTCGATGCCGAGCCCGAGCAGGGCGGCAGGCTGACCCAGCGCCTGCTGGACCGATCCAGTTTCCTGCAGCGGGAAATCGACACCCTGACCGAGGCGTTGTCGGCGGTGGAACGGCGGCGGGACCACCTGCTGGCCGAGAACACCGACCTGCAAGACCGGGTCGAGGGGCTGCAGATCGAACTGGCGATCCGGGATGACGAGCGGCTGGCAAGGGAGGCCCAAATCGCCGAGTTGGGCATCACCCTGTCCACGGCCAATTCCAGCCGCGACACGCTGATGACCACCCAGCAGAGCCTGCGGGCGGAGGTCACCACCCTGCAGCAACAGCTGGCCCGCACCGAGAGCTGGAATGAAACCCTGAACGAGCAGGTCGATGAGCTGACCATCGCCGTCCAGGGTGCGTACAACACCGTCGATCATCTGGCCCGCCAGCGCGACAGCCTGCGCGCGGAGCTGGAGCCCCAGCATTTCCAGTTGCCCTCGACCCGGGCCGAAAACCGCAATCTGCGCCAGTTGCTGACCAACGCCCAGTTGGCGGCGGTGGATTTGTCGACCGAGCGCGACCGGGCTTGGGACAGCCAAGGCGAGCTGCTGGGCGATCTGGGCGCGCTGGAGCAGGAGTTGGCCGCCCTGCGCGCCAGCCAGGAAGAGCTGTTCGCCAAGATGCGCTCGCGCACCCAGGACCATATCGGGGCGCTGGAGCGGGCGTTGAAGTTCACCGGCCTGAACGTCGATGACATGATCGAGCGGCTGGGTGGCGGCACCGGGGTCGGTGTCGGCGGTGCCGGCGGCCCCTACATCCCGGCCCTGCCCGAGCAGTTGCGCGAGGACGCGGTGTGGGCGGAGGCGGTTGATCTGGTGTCCCTGGCCGGCCGGGCCGCCGATCTGCGCGACGTGGCCAACACCTTACCGATCGCCCTGCCGCTGGGCAGCGACGCCGTGGTGTCCAGCGGCTTCGGCTGGCGCCGGGATCCGTTCACCGGCCGCCAGGCCTTGCACAAGGGCATGGATTTCGCCGGCCCCAAGCGCATGCCGATCTTGGCCGGCGGCCCGGGGGAGGTGACTTTTGCATCGCGAAAAGGTGCGTTTGGGAATATGGTGGAGATCGACCACGGCTTGGGTCTGACCACGCGCTACGCGCACCTGCATCGGATCTCTGTGCGGGTCGGCGACCGGGTGGACATGGGCGATCCCATCGGCCAGATGGGCAGCACCGGCCGCAGCACAGCGCCGCACCTACATTATGAAGTGCGGTTGAACAATGTGGCACTGAACCCCTACCGGTTCCTGAAAGCGGGGCGGCATGTTTACCAAATCCAACCGAGCGAAGACTGAAAAGAAGATGAACGGTTCTGGGCCACCGGCGGCCGCACAACAGGTGCCGTCGATCATTTCCAGCGATATGCGGGTGTCCGGCGACTTGAAGACCGAGGGCGACGTTCAGATCGACGGCGTCGTTGACGGGGACATCGACAGCACCAACCTGACCATCGGCAAGTCGGCCGAAATCAACGGTGAAATCTTCGCCGAGACGGTCAAGGTCTGGGGCCGGGTCAACGGCCGGATCCGGGGCCGGCACGTGACCCTGCAGGAAACGGCCGAGGTCAATGGCGACATCGTCCATGAAACGCTGGAGGTGGCCCGCGGCGCCTTCGTCGAAGGCATGGTCAAACGCTCCAGCCGGGACGATCTGGGTAAGGGCGCCGGCGGCAAGGTGGCCCTGTTCAACAGCGCCACCGAGGAGCCGCCCAAGCAGCAAGAGGCGCTGGTCGCGGCCGGCGAATGACCACAGGCGAGTGACCGCTGGCACCTGATTGCTGGCGGCCCCGAACGCCCGGTCGCGGCACACCCGGGATCACCCCGTGATCCCGGGTTTTTCGTGTCCGCCAATCAAGCCTGCGCCAGGGCCCGGGCCAGCATGGCGGGATCGACATTGCCGCCCGAGGCGACCGCGACCGCCACCCGCCCCTCAAGGCTGATCGCCCCGGACAGGGCGGCGGCCAGGGTGACGGCGCCGCCCGGCTCCAGCACCAATTTGTAGGCCGTGCACGCCGTGGCCATGGCCGCCAGCACGGCATCATCATCCACCGCCAAGCCGCCATCCACCACGCCCCGGTTGATGGCGAAGGTCAGCGCCCCCGGTCGCGGCGCCAGCAGCGCGTCGCAGATGGACTGGCGCCCGGGTCCGTTGTCCACCGGGTGACCGTCCGCCAAGGACCGGCCGGTGTCGTCGAACCCCGCGGGCTCCACCACCCGGATTTCCAGGTTGGGATAGCGGTCGCGCAAGGCCATGGCGGTGCCGGCCGACAGCCCGCCGCCGCCACAGCAAATCAACGCCAGGTCGGGGGTGAGGCCCAGATCGTCACACGCGCCGGCGATCTCCAACCCCACGGTGCCCTGGCCCGCGATCACGCCGGCATCGTCATAGGGGGGGATGATGGCCGCCCCGGTCTCCCGCGCCCAATCGGCGGCGATGGCCATGCGATCGTCCGCGAACCGGTCATAGGTGCGGATTTCCGCGCCCAGCGCGCGGGTCTGGCGCAGCTTGATCGCCGGGGCGTCCGCCGGCATCACGATCCGGCACGGGATGTCGAAATGCCGGGCCGCCGCCGCCACGCCCTGGGCGTGGTTGCCGCTGGAATAGGCCACCACGCCGCCGTGCCGGCTGTCTTCGGGGATCATGCTGATCCGGTTGAACGCCCCCCGCGCCTTGAAGCTGCCGGTACGCTGTAGGGATTCGGCCTTGATCAGCAGCCGGCCGCCCAGACGCCGATTGACGCCCGGGTTTTCCAGCACTGGCGTGTTGACCGCATAGCCGCGCAAGCGCCGGGCCGCGTCCCGGATCCAGTCCAGGGTGGGCGGGGCTTGGAACCGGTCCTGGCCCACGGTCATGGCCGGCCCACGGTCAGGTCCCGGCTCAGGCCGCCGGTGCGGGGCTCGGCCCCCAGCAGCACCCGGTAGACCTGGGTGTTCTCCAAAACCCGCTGGATGTAATTGCGCGTCTCCGCGAAGGGGAGGGTCTCGATCCAGTCGACCACGCCCTCGGGCGTCATCGTGCGCGGGTCGCCGAAATTCTGGGTCCACAGCGCCGCCCGGGTGCTGCCGGCGTTATAGCCGGCCAGCGCCAGCACCAGCGAGCCGCGAAACCGGTCGATGCGCTGGGCCAGATAGGTGGAGCCCAGCAGCATGTTGTGCGCGGGGTCGCGCAGCAGCCGGGCCTGGTTGTGGGGCACGCCCAGGCCCTCGGCCACCTGGCGGGCGGTCGCCGGCAACAGCTGCATCAGGCCCAAGGCGTTGGCGCGGCTGATCGCATCCGCGTCGAACTCGCTTTCCTGCCGGATCAGGCCGAACACCAGCGCCGGCTCGGCGCCGGGCAGCCCCGGCGGCAGCGCCGGGCGCGGATACCCGGTTTCGGCCAGGATCACACCGCCGCGCAAGGCGATCTTGGCGTTGCGCACCGCCATGCGCGGGTTTCGGTCCCGGGCCAACAGGCCCAACAGCCGGTGCTGCTGGGCGGTTTCAGCATCGGCGACCAACCGGCGCAGGAACAGCTCCGCCGTATCGTCGCGCCCCGTCGCCCACAGGATCTTGGTGGCCTGGACGGTCGGCTGGGCGTCGAAGTCCTGGCGGGCGGCGGCGGTGGGCGGTGGCGGTGCCGCCAGGCGCGGTACCGTTGGCAACCCCAACCGGTCGGCGGCCAACTGGCCGTAAAAGGTGGTCGGGTGGCCGGTGGCGAACTCGAACCACCGGACCGCGCCCGCCCCATCGCCCAGCCTGTCCAGGGCCCGGCCGGTCCAATAGGCCGCCCGGGCGCGGCTGACCGGCGTCGACACCCCGGCATGCAGGGTTTGGAAATGGCGTGAAGCCGCCTCCGGCCGGTCGAGAAAGCGCAGGGCCAGCCAGCCTGCGAGCCATTCCGCCTCGGCAAACGCGAAACCACGAGGCTGTTTGTGCGTGCTTGCAAGCCTGTAGGCGAGCGTGAACTCTCGCTCGTCGATCGCCTCTCTTGCCTGATAACCCCGCTCATGCCACCACGCTCGGGCATTCGCCGGCTCCTGATCGACGGCCAGCAGAAGAGCGCGGGCACCATTGTTCAATCCGGATTGCCGCCGCCACCGGATCCGATCGAACGCCAGCCCAGGATTGTTTCGCAAGCTTGCGGGAACGGCATCGATTGCGGCATCGACGCCGCCTTCGAAACGGTCCGCCATGCTTCGCGTCAATTACCTTTGCCGGTACGCGACAACTACCATTGCCGGATTGACGCGGCCGGAAGGCCGCCCTGAAGCTCATGAGGGCATTGCTGA
>CAYNRD010000224.1:0-4672 GCA_964399515.1 uncultured Mycobacteriaceae bacterium
GTACGCGCCGTGGCTGAGGCCGGGATACATGCCGAACGCCATGTTCGCGGACGAGATCATCTCCTCGACCACGAATTGCACGGTCTTGGGCAGGCCGGTGCCGCCGAAGTTCGGATCGCAGGCAAGCGCGGTCCAGCCACCCTCCCGGAATTGCTGGTAGGCTTCCTTAAAGCCCTTGGGCGTGCGGACCACGCCGTTCTCGAACTGGCAGCCTTCCTCATGGCCGGACAGGTTCAAGGGGTGCAGCACCTGCTCGCACAGCTTGGCCGCCTCCTCCAGCACCGCGTCGATGGTGTCGGGGGTGGCGTCCTCGTAATCGGGCAGTTCGGCCAGGCTCTGGGCGCCCAACACCTCATTCAGCACGAAGCGAATGTCGTCCAATGGCGCGTGATAGGTCGGCATGGTCGTCTCTCCCTCAACCCGACTGTGAACTGTCACCGGCGTGCTCGAAGCCGCCGGCGTGTTGAATGTCGGTCTTGACCGAATTGGCGATAAAACAGTTGGCGTGGGCCTGGTCGTGCAGGTCCCGAACCGTATCCTCGGTCGGGATCCGGTCGCCCGAGAACACGACATGGGGCCGCAGCACGCAGCGGGTCACCCAGGCGACCCCGGCCGGGTCCCGCTCCAAGACGCCCTCGGGCGTGTCCTCGTAGCGATCGACCACCAGCCCGGCCTGGCAGGCCAGGTGCAGGAACCACAGCATGTGGCAACTGGACAGGCTGGCCACATAGGCTTCCTCGGGGTCGACGCGGGCCGGGTTGCCGCGCAGCTTCGGCGCCGAGGAGGCCCCGACCACCACCCCGCCGTCGAACCGCCAGTCATGGTCCCGGGAATAGGTTTCATAGTCGAACCCGATCCCGGACCGGTCCCAGCGAATAGTCGCGGTGTGCTTGGACACTTGTGCGCCTCCCCTTCGGCCGGCCCGGGTCAGTTCCGCAACGGCTTGCCGGTTTCCAGCATGTGCTCGATCCGGGCGATGGTGCCCGGGGTGCGGATCAGGCGCATGAACGCCTCCCGCTCCAGGTCCAGCAAATCATCCTCGGTCACCGGTTCGGTGACGTCGCGCGTGCCGCCGGAGATCACGTAGCCCAGCCCCTCGGCCACCACCACGTCATGGGGGGTGGCCTTGCCCACCGCCGCCATGTCGCCGACCGCGATCTTGAACGCCGCCGCCGCCGTCGGCCCGGGCAAGCGAATCTCCTCGGGCGGTTGCGGCGGCTGATAGCCCTCGGCCAGGGCCTTGGCTTTGGCCTTGGCGTCGGCCAGCAGCCGGTCCCGGTTCATGCTCACCCCATCCTGGGGCCGCAGGAAGCCCAGCTCCTTGGCTTCCATGGCCGACTTGGCCACGGTGGCGGTGCCGATGGTCTGGAACACGTGGCTCAAGGCCGGCATCGGCCCGCCGGGCCGCTTTTTGTTGGCCAGGCTGCGCAAGACCAACTCCTTGCAGCCGCCCCAGCCCGGCACCAGCCCGACCCCGCCTTCGACCAGGCCGATATAGCTTTCCGCCGCCGCCTGCACGGCGTCGCAATGCAGCAGCACCTCGCACCCGCCGCCCAGCGCCATGCCGGCCGGCGCACCGACCACGGGGAACGGCGCGTATTTCAGCTGCTTGTAGGTCTGCTGGCCCAACGCCACCATCTGTTCGACCTGTTGCCACATCGCGATGTTGACCGCGAAGATTGCCAGGCCCAGATTGGCGCCGACCGAGAAGTTATCGGCCTCGTTATAGATGACCATCGCCTTGTACTGCTTGGCGGTCAGCTTGATCGACTTGCCCAACAGCTCAAAGATCTGATCGTCCAGCGCGTTCATCTTGGAGGTGAACTCAAAGCCGGTCACCCCGTCGCCGAGATCCCACAGCTTGGCCGAGCCGTTCTTCAACAGCGGCTCCGACACCCTCTTGACGTCGGCCAGGCGCATGACGCCGTCGGGCCGGGGCACGTCGGCATAGCTGCCGTCCAGCCGCAGGAACTGCTGGCGGCCGCCCTCGAAGCGATAGAAGCTCTTGCCGGACGCGGCTTTGACCAACGCGGGCACGGCGATGCCGGCCCCCTCCAGCATGGCGGCGAAGGCCTCGACGCCGATTTGGTCGATCAGCTCGAACGGCCCCAGCTTCCAGTTGTAGCCAAGCTTCATGGCGTCATCGACGCCGACCACGGTGTCCGAGATCTCCGGCACCAGACTGGCGGCATAGGCCAAGGTCTGGGCCAGGACTGCGCGGGCGTAGCGGCCGCCATCGCTGTCATGGGCGACCAAGGCCGCGACACCACCGGCCTTGGCGGCCTCGGCGGCGGGCGGAGTCACCTTGACCGACGGCGCGTAGTCGCCGGTGGCAAGATCAATGCTTTCCTTGACCCGCTTGCCGCCGGCGCCTTTGGTCATCCGGTAGAAGCCGCCCTTGCCCTTGCGGCCGGTATAGCCGTCCGCGATCATGCGATCGATCAGCGGGTGCTCTTTATAGATGTCCCGGTAGGCGTCTTGCTCCGGCAGCGTCGAGAGCAGGGACTTGGCCAGATGGGGCATCAGGTCGATGCCGACCAGATCGACCAGGCCAAAGATGCCGGTCTTGGGGATGCCCATCGGCCGGCCGCAGATCGCGTCCGCCTCTTCCACGGTCAGGCCGTGGGTGAACGCCTCGTTCACCGCCGCCTGGATCCAGAAGGTGCCGATGCGGTTGGCGATGAAGCCCGGCGTGTCCTTGCAGTCAACGATGCCCTTGCCCAGGCGCCGGTCGCCGAAGGCGCGGATCGCGTCGGCCCGGACCGGGGCAGTATCCGGCCCCTGGACGATCTCCAACAGCCGCATGTAGCGCGGCGGGTTGAAGAAGTGGGTGATCATAAAGCTTTGCTTGAACGCATCGGACCGGCCCTCGGTCAGAATGCCCAAGGGGATGGTGGAGGTGTTGGAGGAGATCACGGCGCCGGGCTTGATGATCTGTTCCAACCGGCCGTAAAGGCCTTGCTTGATGTCCGGGCGCTCGATCACCGCTTCGATGATCCAGTCGCAATCGCCCAGGCTGTCCAGGTGATCATTGATGTTGCCGGGTGTCACCAAGCCTGCGGCCTTCTTGGTCATGAACGGGGCCGGATCGGCCTTTTTCATTTTGTCGAGCGCGGTCTTGGCGACCACGTCGCGGTCATTCGCGCCGTCGGGCACGATGTCGAGCAGGGTGACCGGCACCCCGGCGTTGGCCAGATGGGCGGCGATGCCCGAGCCCATGACGCCCGCGCCCAAAACCGCGGCCTTTTGGATATCCATGGCGTTATTCCTGAAAAAGGGCTGTCGAAAACCGGTGGAAGCGGCCGCCCCCGGCCCCTCCGGGGGCGGTGCCGTCTCCTGGAAGTTAGGCGACCCGTTCCAGGACGGTGGCGATGCCCTGACCGCCGCCGATGCACTGGGTGGACAGCGCCAGTTCCTTGTCCTCACGCCCCAGCAACTGGGCCGCCTTGCCGGTGATGCGGGCGCCGGTGGCCCCCAAGGGATGCCCCATGGCCAAGGCGCCGCCATCCAGATTGGTGATCGACAGGTCCTGGCCCAGCTCCTGGGCGCAAGACAGGGTCTGCACCGCGAACGCCTCGTTGCTTTCGATGATGCCCAGATCGGACAGGCTGATGCCGGCGCGCTCGATCGCCTTCTTGGTCGCCCCCACCGGGCCGATGCCCATGATGGTCGGATCGCAGCCATTGACCGCGAAGGAGCGGATCTTGGCCATGACCGTCAGGCCGTTGGCCTTGGCATAGTCCTCAGTGGTGACCAGCACCGCGGAGGCGCCATCGGTCAGCGGCGAGGAGGTGCCGGCGGTGACGATGCCGTCCGCCTTGAAGGCCGGCTTCAGGTCGGCCAGCTTTTCGGCGGTGGTGCCGGGGCGGATGCAGCCGTCTTGGTCACAGACGCTGCCATCCTCCAGGGTGATCGGCACGATCTCATCCTTGAGCCGGCCGGCGGCTTGCGCCTCGGCCGCCTTGCGGTGGCTTTCCACCGCATAGGCTTCCTGCGCTTCGCGGGAGATTTGGTATTTCTGGGCCAGGTTCTCGGCGGTGAAGCCCATGCCCATATAGGCGCCGGGCTCTTCTTCCATCAGCTTGGGGTTCGGCATCGGGTTGAAGCCCGACATCGGCACCCGGGTCATGCTTTCCACGCCGGCGCAGATATAGGCCTTGCCATAGCCCCAGGCCAAGGCCCCCGCCGCCATGTGGATCGACTGCATGGACGAGCCGCAGAACCGGTTGACGGTGGTGCCGGCGATGTGGCGCGGCAGTTTGGCGTTCAGGACCACCAGCCGGGCCAGATTGAAGCCCTGCTCGCCCTCGGGGAAGGCACAGCCCAGGATCAGGTCCTCGATGTCGTCGGCGGTGACGCCGGAGCGCTCGATCAGGCCCTGGACAACTTGGGTGATCAACTCGTCCGCGCGGACCTTCTTCAACGCGCCCTTATTGGCCTGGGTGAACGGCGCCCGGGCGTAGCCGGCGATGACGATGTTTTGGGTCATGGGGGGTTTCCTCCTCTGGGGGCCGGGCCTTGGCGTGGCCTTTTGGCACTGCTTTTTGCCCGGTGTATCGGGTTTCGGGGGTGGGCTCCAGCGTGGGCTTATGACGTGTCGGTGACACCCCCGTCCGGCGCCTCGCCCAGACGGGTGAAATGGTCCAGGATCGCACGCTCGATAACGCGCAAT
>CAYNRD010000225.1:0-4663 GCA_964399515.1 uncultured Mycobacteriaceae bacterium
CGGCCATGCCGTGCCGGTGGCGGCCACGGCCCTTGGCGCCGTGGCGATTGAAAAGCACCTGACCCTGGTCAGAGCCGATGGCGGCCCCGATGCCGCCTTCTCCCTGGAGCCGGAGGAGTTCAAGACCCTGGCGGACAGCTGCCGGACGGCGTTTTCGGCCTTGGGCGCCATTGATTACGGCGTCAAGTCCAGCGAAGCCGGCGGCCGGGACTATCGCCGGTCGCTGTACATCGTCCGGGACGTGGCCGAAGGGGCGGTGCTGGGTGCCGAGGATGTCCGCTCGATCCGGCCCGGCTTCGGCCTGGCGCCCAAGCATCTGACCGCGGTGCTGGGCGCCCGCGCGGCTCGGCCGCTCCGGAAGGGGGAGCCGGTCGCCTGGGACATGCTGCGGGCGCGCGCAGGGACCTGATGCGCCCGGAGCCGGTCACGGTCGACCTGCCCCACACGGCAGGGCCCACCCATGTGCTGCTGCATCCCGAACGCCCGCGCGCCCGCGGCGGGCAGGCCACGGTGCTGGTGCTGCACGGCTTCGGCGGCGAGGCCGGGGCCTGGGCGCTGTGCCTGGGGGCTTTGGCTCGGCGGGCGACCGTGATCGCGCCGGACCTGCCCGGCCACGGCCGATCGGCGGCTCTGGCGGACACGGGCGACCCGCTGGACGCACTCACCGGCTGGGCCGTGGCGGCGGCCTTGCGCCTGGGCCGGGGGGAGGTGCATTTGGCCGGCCATTCGTTGGGCGGGCTGGTGGCCCTGCGCGCGGCCGGGGTCTTGGGCGACCGGGTGGCCTCGGTGACCGTGCTGGCGCCCGCCGGGCTCGGCCAGCCGGTCGATACCGGCCTGTTGCGCCGGGCGATCACCGCCGACGGGGCGGAGGCGGCGCGGGCGGCGGCGGCCGAGTTGACCGGACCCGGTACCGATCCGGGCCTTCTGGTCCTGGTCGCCAAGGGCCTGGCCAAGGCGGCGGCCGATGCCCCCCGCCGGCGCGCCCGGCTGGCGCTGCTGGAGGCCATGGCGGATGCCGGCTTGCGGACGGACGCCAATGCGGTCACCGGGCTGCGGCGGCCGGTCTGGCCGACGGGGCT
This sequence comes from uncultured Mycobacteriaceae bacterium, assembly GCA_964399515.1. Classification (GTDB taxonomy): domain Bacteria; phylum Pseudomonadota; class Alphaproteobacteria; order DSM-16000; family Inquilinaceae; genus CAYNRD01. Next base: position 1,080 of record CAYNRD010000225.1, read on the forward strand.
GGTGTGGGGTGCCGCCGATCGGGTGATCGCGCCACCGCCGCCCTGGCCCGGCCTGGCCCGGGACCGCCGGCTGGCCGGCATCGGCCATCTGCTGCCGTTGGAGGCCCCATCCGCCGTGATCGCCGCAATCACCGCCCCGCTCCAGGATCGGGACGTGGCGGCCGGCCGCTGACTGTGCTGTAACCCGGCCGGACGAACCAGGATGGGATGACGGCGTGATGGCGGATCTGGTGTTCCGGGCGGACGCCTCGGCGGCGATCGGCACCGGCCATGTCATGCGCGCGATCGCGGTGGCCGAGGCCTTGGCCGAACGGGGACACCGCTGTCACCTGGCCAGCGCCCAGTTGCCAGACCGGCTGGCGGGCCGCGCCCGGGCGGCGGCCATGGCGCTGGCGCCCTTGGGGCCGGATCTTGCGATCGGCGACACCGAAGACCGCCTGGCCACCAGCACCCTGTGCGCGCGGTTGGGCGCCACCGCGGTGATCGTGGACGGGTTGACGTTCACGCCCGGATACCTGGCCGGGCTGCGGGCCGACGGCCTGATGGTGGCCTGTTTCGACGACACCGCCCAACGGTCCAGCCTACCGGCCGACTTGGTGATCAATGCCAGCCTGGCGGCCGATATCACCCGGTACCGAGCGCTGGCGCCGGAGGCGGAACTGCTGTTGGGCCCGGACCACGCGCCGCTGCGCCGGGAGTTCCGGCAGGCGATCCAGGGCGGCCTGCCGCCGCTGGACGCCCGACCGGACGTCTTCATCGGCATGGGCGGCGCCGACCCGCCCGGGCTGACCGGCCCGCTTTTGGACATGATGGCCGAATGCCTGCCGGCCGGCGTTCGCCTGCACGGCGTGGTCGGCGCCGCTAACCCGCGGATGTGGAGCCTGCGGTTTCATGAGCACCGGTTGCGGGACCGGGCCAGCCTGCACATCGACAGCCCCAATCTGGCGGCGGTGATGGCCCGGTGCGGGCTGGCGGTGACCGCCGCGGGATCGACCACCGCGGAACTGGCCGCCATGGGCGTGCCGATGATCCTGGCGGTGATCGCCGACAACCAAGTGCCCAACGCGGACGCGGTGGCGGCTTTGGGGCCGGTGCCGGTGCTCGATGCCCGGGACGGCATCGTGGTCATCCCAACGCTGGTGGATTTGGCGACGCGCCTGTGGGCGGACCCGGCGGCACGGGCCGATCAGCTGTCCGTGCTGGCCCCGCTGGCCGACCCGCAAGGGGCGCTGCGCATCGCCGACCGGATTGATGCGCGCCTGGCCGCGGCCGGCGCGCGCGGTCAGGCCCCGGTCAACTCGTAGACGCCCCGGTGGCCTTCCATGGCCTTGAACTTGTCGGTGATGCCCAGCACGGTCTCGGCGCCGCCCAGGTACAAAACCCCGTCCGGCGGCATCAACTTGGCGATGTTGGCCAACACTTTGCCCTTGGTCGGCTGATCGAAGTAAATCAACACGTTCCGGCAAAAGACCACATCGAACTTACCCAGGCTGCCCGGATCCTGCAGCAGGTTGAACTCCTTGAACTGCACCATTCGCTTGATGTCGCTGGAAATCTCCCACTTGTCGCCCTTTTGGGTGAAGTACTTGACCAAGTACTGGATGGGCAGGCCCCGCTGCACCTCGAACTGGGTGTAGGTGCCAGCGCGGGCCTTCTGCAGGATTTCGCTGGAGATGTCCGTGCCCAGGATCTCGATGGTCCAACCGGCGACCTTGGCCCGGTCCTCCTGGAGGTTCATGGCCAGTGAATAGGCTTCCTGGCCCGACGAGGCGGCGGCACTCCAGATCCGGAGGCGCCTTTGCCCGGACCGGGGCGAGGCCATCAGCTTGGGCATGACCACCGTGCGGAACTGCTCGAACGGTTTCGAATCGCGGAAAAAGCTCGATTCGTTGGTGGTCATCGCCTCGGTGATGTCGCGCAGCAGCTTTTCATCTTTTTTGGCGCGCACCGAACTGGCCAGTTCCTCCAGCCCCTTTAAGCTCCACTTGCGGGCCACCGGCATCAGCCGGCTTTCCAGCAGGTAGGCCTTGTCCCGGCTGAGCACCAGCCCGGAGCGCTGTTTCAGCAGCGTCGAGAACAGCTCGAAATCGTCAGGTCTCATTGTTTATCCCCATGACGACCCTGTGAGGGACGCGAACCGGACTGAACGCTGCGAAAACCCAGGGGCGAAGCCTGGTGGTGACGGCCGGCCATGGCCGGCCGCGGTGACGGATGCGCCATCATCGGCCGACCAGCCTGCGGACGTGGGGGCCAATTTCGACCAACGGCAAAACGGCATTGCAGACCCCGGCCGTGGCGACGGCACCTGGCATCCCCCACACGACGCTGGACGCTTCGTCCTGGGCGATGACGACACCGCCGGCACTGGCAACGGCTTGGCACCCCTTCAAACCATCCTGCCCCATTCCGGTCAAGATGATCGCCAGGATCGAGCCGCCATAGGCGGCGATCAGGCTGCGCATCATGGGGTCGACCGCCGGGCGGCAGAAGTTTTCTGGCGGGTCCTTGGTCAGCTTGGCCACCGGATGGCCGACCTTTTTCTCCAGCAGCATGTGGTAATCCCCCGCGGCGACCACGGCCTCGCCCGGTGGCACCGCCATGCCGTCGGCGGCCTCCCGGGTGGTGACACCGCATTGGCGGGTGATGTGCTCGGCCAGGATGGTGGTGAAGGTGGCCGGCATGTGCTGGGTGATCACCATGGGCAGGGTGACGCCCTTCAACGCCCCCACCACCTCGAACAGGGCCTGGGGGCCGCCCGTGGAACTGCCGATGGCGATCACCTCGGGCCGGAACACCGCCGGCATGGGCCTAAGCTTGATCTCCTTTGCGGCCATGGCCGCGGTGGCCGGGGCCGCCGAGGCCGGCCGGCGCAGGCCGGCGGCGGGCCTGGCGGGGGCGGCGGTCTCCAGCCGTTCGGATCGGTACCGGGCCGAGACCGCCGTCGATGTCGGGCTTTGGATCCGGGTCGGCGTGCTGGGTGCGGGGGCCGCCGCCGGGGCCGCCAGGCGCAGCCCCCGGGCCTTCAGCGCCTCCCCGCCAAGGGCGATGACCTTTTCCAGCAACTCCCGCCGGAAATCGTCGGCGCCGTGGATGTCCCGGGTCGAGGTCGGCTTGGAGACGTAATCGGCCGCCCCCATCGCCATCGCCTTCAAGCTGACCTCGGCGTTTTTCTTGGTCAGCGTCGAGGCCATGACCACGCGGGTGGCTGGGCTTGCCTTCAGCAGCAGCGGCAGCGCGGTCATGCCGTCCATCACCGGCATCTCGATATCCAGCACCACCACATCGACCGGTTGGCGGCCAATGGCGTTCAACGCCATTTGGCCGTCACCCACCGACGAGACAACCTTGACGCGGCCGTCCGCCTCAATGGCGCGGGTCAGCAAGCCCCGGATCACCGCCGAATCATCCACAACCATGACCCGGATCTGGGAGCTGTCCTGGCCCGGTCCGCCCGCGCCGCCGCCGCCCGGCCGCTGGCCGGCACCGCCGGAAGGCGCGCCCGCCGCAGGCGGCGGGCCGAACCGGGACCGGGGTGGCGACGGGGGCACGGCCATCGGAATGATCCGGACCGTCAGATCAGGCCG
>CAYNRD010000226.1:0-4649 GCA_964399515.1 uncultured Mycobacteriaceae bacterium
CTCGAACCCAGTAGCTAAGTTCGCTCTGAGTCGGGGCATCGTTTACCCGCGCCTGGCCGACGATCTGTCCGAATACTGCGCCCGGGCGCTGTTCTTCACCTCGGACCTGGGCATGGCCAGCGAGGACAAGCGCCGGGGCATCGCGACGTTCAGCGCCAACACCGAACTGACCGCGATCACCGAGGAGTTGATCTTCACGGACCCCTACCGGAGTCATGACCGCAACCGCTGGACCAGCCCGCAATTGGACGACGCCAAGGCGGCCCTGGAAGCGGACGCCGCCATGAAGCTGGCGGTCAACCGGCTGAAGGCCAAATATACGGGTGCGACCGAGGCGCTGATCCACGGCGACCTGCACACGGGCTCGGTCATGGTGACCCAGGACGACACCCGGGTGATCGACGCCGAATTCGCCTTTTGGGGGCCGATGGGCTTCGACCTGGGCGCCGTGATCGGCAATTTGCTGATCAATTACTTCTCCCAAGACGGCCACGCCCAGGAAAACCGCCCGTCCGAAACCCCCCGGGACGCCTATCAGGCCTGGGTATTAGACACCATCGAGCGGTTCTGGGCCGGGTTCGAGACCAGGTTCCGGGCGTTGTGGCGGGACCATGCCGCCGGCACCGTATACCCGGCGGAGTTGTTCCAGGGGCCGGAGGGTACCGCCGCCCTCGACCGGGAGCGGGAGGCCTACCTGCTGCGGCTGTTCCGGGACATGCTGGGATTCGGCGCCGCCAAGATGACCCGCCGGGTGGTCGGCCTGGCCCACAACATTGATTTGGACTGGATCGAGGATGCCGAGATCCGCGCCGTCTGCGAGCGCCGGGTGCTGACCCTGGCCCGCCACCTGATGGTCCATGCCGACCGCATCGCCACCATCGCCGAGGTGTCCGATTTGGCCCGCCGCGTCCGCGCCGGGGGGACGCTGGCGACCGACGGGTGAGGACAGGGGTCAAAAAACCGCACCCTTGTCGCGACGCACAAACTGCCCTACCTTGAGATTTCGCACTTGCGAGATGGCCGGCGCCGCGCCGGTTTCGCCACCGGGGGGTGCCTGACATGGATGACGCTTTGGCCACGACCGGCACCCAGCCGGTCCATGAGTTCGACGAAACCGGCTATTACATCGAAGACCTGGCCCTGGGCATGAACGCCCGGTTCCGCAAGACAGTGACCGAGGCGGACGTGATCATGTTCGCCGGCGTGTCGGGGGACCTGAACCCGGTGCACATCAACGAGGATTACGCCAGGACCACCTTCTTCAAGGGCCGGATTGCCCATGGCATGCTGGGGGCGTCCTACATCTCAACGGTGTTGGGCACCAAGCTGCCCGGCCCGGGTGCGATCTATATCGAACAGATCTTGAAGTTCCGGGCACCGATCCGGGCCGGCGATACGGTCACCGCCTCGGTCGAGGTGGCGGAGATCTTGAGAGAGCGCAAGCGCGCCCGCATGATCACCCAGGTCCGGGTCGCCGAGACCGTGGTGATCGACGGCAGCGCCCTGGTCATGCTGCCCAGCCGCGTGTCCTAAGCGCATCGCGGCCCGTCCGCGGTTGCGCGGGCGGCGAAAGCCGGATACCCCGGGGGCAGTCCAAACGGCTCTCCCTCTCGGTCCCGCCCCGCCACCATGCAGGTTTACCGCAGTATTGATGCCCTGCCCGCGCAGGCCCGGGGCGGCGTGTTCGCGATCGGCAAGTTCGATGGCGAGCACCGCGGCCATCGGATCGTCATCGAGGCCGCCCAGATCCAAGCCCGGGCCGAGGGCGCCTTGGCCGGGGTGATCTGCTTCGAGCCGCACCCCAGGGAAATCTTCGAGCCCGACCACGAACCGTTCCGCCTGACGCCGGAGGCGGAACGGATCATCGTGCTGCGCGAGCTTGGCCTGGATGTGCACGTGGTCCTGGCCTTCGATGACGGCTTGCGCCGGATGAGCGCCGAACGGTTCATCGATGAGGTGCTCGTGGCGGGCTTGGGCGTCCGCCATGTGGTGGTCGGCTATAATTTTCGCTTCGGGCACAAGCGCCTGGGCGACGTGGCGCTGCTGCGCGCCCGGGGACAGGGGGCGGGGTTCGGCGTCACCGAGGTCGCGGCGGCCGCCGACCTGGACGGGGCGCCGTTGTCCTCGACCCGGGCCAGGGCGCTGCTGGCCCGGGGCCAGCCCCGGGCGGCGGCCCGGATCCTGGGCCGGCCATTCGAGATCGTCGGCACGGTCGAACGGGGCGATCAGCGCGGCCGGGATTTGGGCTTTCCCACCGCCAATCTGGCCCTTGGCCGCTATCTGCGCCCGGCCTACGGCATTTACGCGGTCAAGGCGGCGATCGACCGGGGCGAGGCCGGCCCGCCGCAATGGATCGACGGGGTCGCCAATCTGGGCATTCGGCCGATGTGGCGGACCGAACAACCGGTGCTGGAAACCCATCTGATCGACTTTTCCGGTGATCTGTACGGCAAGTCCTTGCGCGTACGGCTGATGGCCTTTCTGCGCGGGGAAGCCCGGTTCGACGGCGTCGATGCCCTGATCGCCCAGATGACCCGGGACACCCAGAATGCCAAGCGGCTGCTACACGACCCCGGAGAGGCCGATAAAGCTGAGCATGCCCAGGCACAGGGCCAAGAGGAAGTTTCGGAACCGTAACGCGGCCGCCAAGATCACCAGCGCCGCGCCCCAGCCGGCCGGACCCGCGGCCAACAGGTTGGGCGCCACCAACGCCACCAGCACCGTGCCGGGCAGGGCGTTCAACCAGGCCTCCAAGAACGGGGTCAGGGTCATGCGCTGGATCAGCCAGAACCCGCCCAACCGGGTCAGGACCGTGACCCCGGCCATGACCAGGATCGCCAACACGGTCTGGGGGTCGGTGGTCCAGTCAGCGGGCATGGCGCCATGCCCCCCCGCAACTGCCGCACACGGCCCCGATCACGATATGCCAGTGCCCGCCCAGCCCCTGATGGCACAGGATCGCCACGCCACCCGCCACCGCCCAGGGCAGCACATCCCGGCTCCCGCGCCAGAACCCGCCCAACAGTGCCAGGAAGAACGCCGTGATCAGAAAGCCGATGCCCCAGCCGTCCAAGCTCGGCAGGGCGGCGCCGAACAGCCGCCCGCCGAGGGTGGCCGCGGTCCACAGCAGATAGATGGTCAATCCGGCCCCGAACAGAAATCCCGCGTCCCGGCCCCCGGCGCGCAGGTTCTGGTTGGTCAGCGCCCAGGTCTCATCGGTCATCACCAACAGGCCCGGATAGGCCTGATGCCTTGGCAAGCGGGACAGATAGGGGGCCAAGGTCGCCCCCATCAGCACATGGCGCAGATTGACCGCCAGCACGCTGACCGCCAGCACCAGGATCGGCAGCGGGTCCTGCCACAGGTCCAAGGCCACGAATTGGGAGGCACCGGCGAAGACAATGCCGCTCATCAGCAGCGCTTCCAGGACACTCAGCCCCTCCGCCCCGGCCAGGAACCCGAACAGCCCGCCGAACACGGCCGCCGCCGCGCCGATCGGCAGGATCGCCGCCGCCCCCCGGGCCATGCCGACCCGGGTGAACACAATGCCGTGGCCATCGGCCGCGGCGGGGCCGGACGGCGGCGGATGGGAGGACAAATCGGCCATCGCGGACGGCTCCTGGGTTGGGCGGCTCACGGGATTGCGAAGCCCTGGGCACGGGTTCGGGGTTTCCGCCCCCGGCCGGGCTTGCTACACTAACGGTAGCGCTACGATAACCGTAGCGTTATCGGCGGGCGCGCACAAGATCTTTGCCGCCAACAGCATCGCCTTGGGCCAGAACGGGTTTTGGAACCGGATCATGGGGAACGCCAGCCCAACCACACCGCCGCACGCGGACCGGACGCCCGGGGCCTTGTCCCGGGCGCTGGACTTGCTGGGCCGGCGCTGGTCCATGCGCATCTTGTGGGCCTTGCACCGGGACAAGAAAAGCTTTCGGGAATTGCGCACCGCCTGTGACGATGTCAGCCCCAGCGTGCTGAACAAACGCCTGAAAGAACTGCGTCAGGCGGAGATCGTCACCAGCAATTGGGGCGAGGGCTATTTCCTGACCCCGATTGGCGAGGACCTGTTCCAGCTGCTCAAACCCTTGGGCCAATGGGCGGAACACTGGGCCGACCGGACCGAGGACCCGACCGGCCAGGCGGGCGGGCCGGCGCCGGACGGCGGCGGGCGAAAGTCGCCCGGGGCCGCGCGCTGACCGGGCGGTGCTGGGCGGTTTCCTTCCCCGTGTCAGTCCTGCTACACCGGTGCGCCGCGCGGCCCGCCGATGGGTCCCGCCCCCCTGACGCAGGCCCGATCGACAGCACCCCATGAGCACCGCGCCCGAGTTCGACTACAAAGCCACGGTCTTCCTGCCCAAGACCGACTTTCCCATGCGGGCCGGCCTGGCCAAGAAGGAGCCGCAAATTCTGGAGCGGTGGCGGCAAATGGACCTGTTCGGCCGGGTGCGGGCCGCGTCCAAGGACCGCCCCCCCTTCGTGCTCCACGACGGCCCACCCTACGCCAACGGCCATCTGCATATCGGGCACGCCGAGAACAAGATCCTGAAGGACGTGATCAACCGCGCCCAGCAGATGCTGGGCCGAAACGCCCATTACGTGCCCGGCTGGGACTGTCACGGCCTGCCGATCGAATGGAAGATCGAGGA
>CAYNRD010000227.1:0-4635 GCA_964399515.1 uncultured Mycobacteriaceae bacterium
AGAGCGGCCGGACATCGATCACATCTATCAGCAGGCCTTGGCGCTGTTGGGCCAGCAGGGCGGCTGGCCGCTGACCATGTTCCTGACCCCGGACGGCAGCCCGTTCTGGGGCGGCACCTATTTCCCGTCCGAGCAGCGCTATGGCCGGCCGTCCTTCCCCCAGGTCCTGGAGGCCGTGGCCGAGACCTTTGGCACCGCGCCGGAAAAGATCGCCAAGAATGTCCAGGTCCTGACCGAGGGGCTGTCCGCCCTGGCCCAAAACCAGAGCGGCCCGCCGGTGGACCTGCAGGTGATGCGCCGGCTGGCCACCCGCCTGGTGCGGGAGTTCGACCCCTTCTGGGGCGGCATCGCCCGGGCGCCGAAATTCCCCCAGACCGCGATCCTGGAGCTGATCTGGCGCGCCCATCTGGCCACCGGCGACGACGTGTTCAAGACCGCCATCACCAAGACCCTGACCCAAATGGCCCAGGGTGGCATCTACGACCATCTGGCCGGCGGCTTCGCCCGCTATTCCGTGGATGAGGAATGGCTGGTGCCGCATTTCGAGAAGATGCTGTACGACAACGCCCAGCTGATCGAGATCATGACCCTGGTCTGGCAGGAGACCGGCGATCCCCTGCTGCGCCTGCGGGTGGAGGAGACGATCCGCTGGCTCGACGCCGAAATGATCGCCGAACACGCCGATGGCCGCCCGTCCGGTGCCTTCGCCGCCACGCTGGACGCGGATTCCGAAGGGGTGGAGGGCAAGTTCTATGTGTGGTCCGAGGCCGAGATCGACGCCTTGCTGGGCGATCACGCCGCCCTGTTCAAATCCGTCTATGACGTGACGCCGGAGGGCAATTTCGAAGGGGCGACGATCCTGAACCGCCGCCGGTCGCCCGGGCTTTTGTCCGTGGAGGAGGAGGCGCTGCTGCACCGCTGCCGCACCACCCTGCTGACCGCCCGCGCCGGCCGCGTCCGGCCCGGCTGGGACGACAAGGTCCTGGCCGACTGGAACGGCCTGATGATCACCGCCCTGTGCAAGGCCGGCTTCGCGTTCGGCCGGCAGGACTGGATTGACAAGGCCCGCACCGCCTTCGATGCCGTGGTCGCCCTGTGTGGCACCCCGGACGGTCGCCTGTTGCACAGCTGGCGCCGGGGCACCGCCCAGCATCTTGGCATGCTGGACGATTACGCCGGCATGATCCGGGCCGCCCTGGCCCTGCACGAGGCCACGGGCGACCAAAGCTTCCTGGACAGCGCCATCGGCTGGACGGCGGTGCTCGACCAACGGTTTTGGGACCCCGACGGCGGCGGCTACTTCGTCACGGCCGATGACGCGGACGCGATGATCATCCGGGCCAAGACCGCCAACGACAACGCCACCCCGCCGGGGAATGGGCTGATGCTGGGCAATTTGATGCGGTTGTACCTGTTGACCGGACAGGACCGGTTCCGGCACCGCTGTGACGCGCTGCGCCAGGCCTTCAGCGGTGAGGTAGAACGCAACGCTTTTGCTTTGGCGACGTTCTTGAACAATTGCGGGTTTTGTGACCAGGCCTTGCAGATCGTCCTTGTCGGGGACAGGGGGCGGGACGACGCCCGGACGCTGTTGACCGCCATCGCCGGACGGTCTCTCCCGGACCGGCTGGTGACCGTGATCCCGCCCAGCACCGCTCTGCCCACAGGCCACCCCGCGGCCGGCAAGGGCCAGGTGGACGGGCGCGCCACTGCCTATGTGTGCCGGGGACCGGTGTGCAGCCTGCCGGTCACCGACCCCGAAGCCTTGCTTTCCGTCCTGGACACGCGGGATGCCGCCGCCTGACCGGCCCCCGGGGGCAACGCAGAGCGTGGTGGTGCCAAGCCCGCTTGGCCCCCTGGCCCTGACCGAGCGGGATGGGGCCATCGTCGCGGTGGCGTTTCGACCCGATGCCGCCACGACCGAGCCGACCACCCCGGTCCTGACCGAAGCCGCGCGGGAGCTTACGGCCTACTTCGCCGGTGCCGGCACCGGGTTCACCGTGCCGCTGGCACCCTGGGGGACGGTGTTTCAACGCCGGGTCTGGGACGCGTTGCTGGCGATCCCGCCTGGCCAGGTGCGGACCTATGGCGCGTTGGCGGCCGAAATCGGCGGTTCCGCCCGAGCGGTTGGCGGCGCGTGCGGCAAGAACCCGATCCCGATCCTGATCCCCTGCCATCGGGTGGTTGCGGCCTCGGGCAAGACCGGGGGATATTCCGGTCATCTGGGGCCGGAGACCAAGCTTCGGCTGCTGACCTTGGAACAGGCACGGCTGGTCTAGACCAGCGGTGCCCCCGGCCGGCCCGACCGGGCCCGCCGCCATCATTGGAGAGCAATATCATGGCCCAAGCCATTCGCCTGTCGGAAGCCGGCGGCCCCGAGGTGCTGCGCCTGGAACAGGTGACGGTGCCGGACCCGGGGCCGGGCGAAATCCGGATCACGCAGCGCTATGCTGGCCTGAATTACATCGACACCTATCAACGGTCGGGGCTGTACCCGCTGCAGTTTCCCACCGGCCTGGGCCTGGAGGGGGTCGGCACGGTCACCGCCTGTGGCCCGGGCGTCGCCGATCTGAAGTCAGGCGACCGGGTTGCCTATGCCGGCGGGCCGCTGGGCGCCTATGCCAGCGAGCGGGTGATGCCGGCCGACGCCGTGGTGGCTGTGCCGGACGGCATCGACGACAAGGCCGCCGCCGGCATGATGCTGCAGGGTTTGACGGTGCAATACCTGCTCAGGTCCACCTATCGGGTGTCGCCGGGGGAGACGGTGCTGTTCCATGCCGCGGCCGGGGGCGTCGGCCTGATCGCCTGCCAATGGGCCAGGCATCTGGGCATCCGGCTGATCGGCACCGCCGGCAGTGACGAGAAATGCGCGCTGGCCAAGGCGCACGGTGCCGCCGAGTGCATCAATTACAACACCCAGGACTGGGTGGCGCGGCTGCGGGAATTGACCGATGGCCAGGGTGTGCCGGTGGTTTATGATTCGGTCGGGCAGAGCACCTGGGACGGCTCGTTGGACTGCCTGCGTCCCCGGGGGCTGATGGTCAGTTTCGGCAACGCGTCCGGGCCGGTGCCGCCGGTCAATCTGGGCATCCTGGCCCAGAAGGGCTCGCTGTATGTCACCCGGCCGACCCTGTTCAGCTATATCGCCACGCGGAAGGAATTGCGCGCGGCGGCCGCCGAGCTGTTCGAGGTGGTCGGCAACGGTGCGGTGACCATCGCCGTCAACCACACCTATCCGCTGGCCGATGCCGCCCAGGCCCACCGGGATCTGGAAGCCCGCAAGACCACCGGCAGCGTGGTGTTCAGCCTTTGACATCCCCGTAAAGGCGGATCGGCGCCGTCCGGTCCCGCCAGCGGTCCACGCCGGTGCCCTCGGCCAGCTCCGCCACCGGATGGCCGCCGGCCAGGGCGGTCAGGTGGGCATCCAGGACCGGTTCGGCCCAGCCTTCGGCGGCCAGTGCGACGAACAGGGTCCGGGTCAGGTCCAAAGCCCGGTATCGCCCGGGGTCGGCCACCGCCAGCCCGACACCGCCGCACCGGCGCCCTGCATGCTTGCCGGCCGTGGGGGTGAACGCCACCGGCCAAGCCAGCACCGTGCCGCCATGGGCGGCGCGGATGGCGGCCACGACCGGCTCCGGGTCGAAGCCGGGCGCGCCGATCCAGCGGAACGGATGGGCGGTGCCCCGCCCTTCGGACAGGGACAACCCTTCCACGAAGACCGTCGCCGGGTACACAAGCGCGGTCTCGAACCCGGGCAGGTTGGGGGACGGGCTGACCCAAGCCGGCCCGGGCCAGGGCTGGCCGGGCCAGAGACCCCCGAACCAGCCGATGGCCGCGATCACCTCTGGCGCGGCCAGGCCCTGCTCCGCCGCGAACAGGCACGCCAATTCCCCCAAGGTCAGACCATGGCGGAAAGGGATATCCATGGGGGCGACGATGGATGTGTCGCCCGGGTGCACCCCGCGCCCTTCGACGACACGGCCCAGCGGGTTCGGCCGGTCCAACACCACCACCGGGCACCGGCCCGCCGCCGCCGTGACGCAGGCCAGCATGCTCGCCAGATAGGTGAAGCAGCGCACGCCGGCATCGGCCAGATCGATCACCAAGGCGTCCAGATCGGCCAGATGGGCGGTATCGGGGCTGCGCCGCACGCCGTAGAGGGACACCGTCTCCACCCCCCCATCCCCTTCGCCGGCATCGGTGACGTGTTCACCCGCCGGCTGCGCGCCGTCGCGCCCGTGTTCGGGGGCAAAGCGCCGGCGCAAATCCAGGCCGTCGATCTGCGCCAGGACCGCCTCGATCGGGCGGTAGTGCCGGTCCAGGCTGGCACCGTGGGCCAGGAGCCCGACGCGGCACCCCGCCAGCCGGGCCCGAACGACTTCGGTTTGATCCAGACCGACGCGGCAGTCGCCCATTGGCCAGCCCTCCCTTGGGGGCTACTGGTTCATGCTGTCGAAGAAATCATTGTTGGTCTTGGTCTGGCGCAGCTTTTCCAACAGGAAGTCCATGGCGTCAGACGTGCCCATCGGCATCAGGATCCGCCGCAGCACCCACATCTTGGACAAGTTGCCCTTATCGACCAGCAGCTCTTCCTTCCGGGTGCCGGACTTGCCGATATCGATCGCCGGGAAGGTG
>CAYNRD010000228.1:0-4629 GCA_964399515.1 uncultured Mycobacteriaceae bacterium
CGCCCGCATACAGCCGGCGGGATACCGCCAGGAGCATCGCCATGGCCATATCGGCGGTGTCCTCGGTCAGCACGCCGGGGGTGTTGGTGACCAGGATGCCGCGTCGTTTGGCGGCCAGCAGGTCGATATGATCGACGCCGTTGCCGAAACTGGCGATCAGGCGCAGTTGCGGCCCTGCGCCGGCGATCAAGTCGGCGTCGATCCGGTCGGTGACCGTCGGCACCAGCACGTCAGCATCGGCCATGGCGGCGGCCAGCCCGTCCCGATCCAGCGGCTGATCGGACAGGTTCAGCCTGGGCGTGAACAGCTCCAGCATCCGCGTTTCGACCACGTCGGGCAGCTTGCGGGTCACGACGACCAAGGGGCGTTTGGGATCGGGCATGGCGGCGCGGCTTCACTCAGGCGTCAAGGATCGCGGGGACTCGCCCGTGGGCGATCCCTGAACCGAATAAAGCGGCGTTCAGCCCGCGATGGCGAGCCCCTTTGGAGGGGGCGGGGTGTCAATGGCGGGTGGTTTGGGGCTGTGTGCCCAGGGCCAGCATGGCCTTGTCGACCATCACCATCATGCCGGCGGTATCGCCATGGGCCTTGTGCAGGACGCAGAGGCCCTGGCTGACCGCCACGAAATACCGCGCCAGGGCGTCCAGATCCGCCGTGGGCGCGATCAGCCCGCCGGTTTGGGCATCGGCCAGCACCGTCCGGACCAAAGCCTGGAAATCCCCCAGCCGGCCGCGGATTTCCGCCGCGATCGTCGCCAGATCCTCCCGCACTTCCAGCGCGGTGTTGGTGATCAGGCAGCCGGGCGGCATGCGCGCATTGTCCATGCGCTCCACCTGGACCAGCAGCATGCGCCGCACGGCGTCGCGCGGGTCTTGGGGGGACCGCAACGGCGCCAGGAATTGTTCCTGGACGGTTTCGGAATACCGGGCGATCACGGTCAGGAAGAACTGCTCCTTGCCGCCATAGGCGTTGTAGAGGCTGGAGCGGCCCAGGCCGATCGTGTCTTCCAACAACTTGATCGAGGTCGCCTCGTACCCGCGCCGCCAGAACAGATCGACCGCCCGGTCGAGGATCTGCCCCTCATTGAATTGTCGCACACCTGCCATTGATCTACCCGCGCTTGTCAACACGCTTGAAGTGTGATCCCCACCCAGGGGGATGGACCGCCCTGGCTGGGGTCTTGGGTGAAAGCGCTTTCCATATCAAGGACAATTGACGGGCGTCATGACAAAAAACCGTGCTTTCCATCTTCGAATGCGCATGAACCGAGGCAATTATTTCCATTGCTTGCTAATTATATGGTCGATGCTACCGCTCGCGGTCCTGCTCGTCGGTGGCGCGGTGCCGGCCCCCGTCGCCCACGCCCAGGAGACGGGTTTGCCCGTACCCCGCTTTGTCACCATCACCTCGGACGAGGCAAACTTGCGCACCGGCCCTGGCCGGCGTTTCCCGGTCGAGTGGGTCTATGTGCGCAGGTCCCTGCCGGTGGAAGTCATCGCCGAATTCGATACTTGGCGAAAAACCCGCGACGTGGACGGGGTCGTCGGCTGGGTGCACCAATCCCTGCTGAGCGGCCGCCGGTCCGCGATCGTCACCGGGACGGACCAACACCCGCTTAGGACGGCCCCCCGGGCGGCGGCACCGGTCGCGGCGGTGGCCGAGCCGGGCGTGATCGCCCATCTGGTGGAATGCCCAGGGCCGAGTGCCACGGGCACCGGGTCCGGCTGGTGCCGCATCGAAGGGCCGGGCTTTGACGGTTGGCTGCCCGAAACCGCCCTTTGGGGCGTGTATCCGGGCGAACGGGTCGCGCGGTGAGGCTGTTGGCCTAATCGAAGGTTTCCAGGGCCTTGGTCAGCTTCTTGACATGGGCGGCCTCGGCGCGGGCCAGGGTTTCGAACCACTGGGCAATGTCTTCGAACCCTTCCTCTCGGGCTCGGGCGGCCATGGCCGGGTATTCCTGTTCGGCGTCCTGGGTCTCGATCGCCAGCAGCACCTTCAGATTGGCGTCCGTGTTGCCGGTGGCGGCACCGTTCACCGGATCGCCCTCTTCCTCCAGGAACTCCATGTGCCCCAGGGCGTGGCCGGTTTCCCCTTCGGCGGTTTCCCGCATCAGGGCGGCCAAGTCGTTATAGCCTTCGATCTGGGCCTTTTGGGCGAAGTACAGATACAGGCGGTTCGCCTGGGCTTCGCGCGCGAAGGCCCGGCGCAGATTTTCCAAGGTCTGGGTGTTGGCCAGCCGGGACCGGCGGCGGAATGCCGGGGTTTCCAGTTGGGGCGCGGCCACCGGGGACGGGACCCTTGGGGGCGGGATTTGCGGGCCGTTTCGATCGGTCATGGCGTGCCGAGGTTGGGGGTCGCGGGGTCGTCTGGCGCCCCACCACGCCATGGCGATCGGCCGTGGTCAACAATACGTGGGTGCCGGCCTGGCCGGCACCCAAGCCCGCTCAGGCGTCTTCCAGGCGCACGACGATATCGACCCGGGCCACCTTCTTGCCGTCCGGCGGTGACGGCATATGGGCCAGTTCGATGTCGCCCTGGGGAATATCGCGCAACAGCCCAGACTTCTCATGGAAGAAGTGGTGGTGATAGTCGGTATTGGTGTCGAAGTAGGACCGGCCGGGCTCGACCACCACTTCGCTCAACAACTTGGCCGTCGTGAACTGGTGCAGCGTGTTATAGACCGTGGCCAGCGAAACGCTGACCCGCTCGGTCATGGCTTCGGCGTGCAATTGTTCGGCCGTGACGTGTTTTTCCTGCCCATCGAACAGGATCCGGGCCAGCGCCAGGCGCTGACGCGTCGGGCGCAAGCCGGCCTGCTGCAGCAGGTCCAAGGCGTGCTTGTAGGGACGGGTCCTGGTCATGACTGGTTCCTTTGCAATCAAGGCGTGGCGCGGGGGGCATCGGTCCCGCGCGGGTGCCGGGGTCCGTGACCTCGGTCGGTTGGCATTGCTCATTGACTGGGCCGGGGGGACCCCATCCGCCACACCGTCCCCCACTTGCCCATGGGCGCCGGTCAGGCGGATGTCCCAAAGTGGCCATGTCGCCGGGTACGGTTCGGCCGGAAACCCCGCCAATGCCCGCCACCCCCGACCCGCTATTTCCAAGCGCGGTCGCCAACCGGGTGCGCGGGCGGGGCGGGGGGCCGCATCCCCGCGCATGTCCACACATACACGAAATTGTTAACACCTGTGCCTGGGCCTTGCAATCGAACTTACTCTCAGAAAACCGCTAACGGCTTGTTATTTGATGAAGCTCAAAGGTCGCGGCAGGCTTCGCACCCGGGCTCGCGCACCCGGCCATCCCATGAAGGCCGTCGGCGGTGCGTGGGTGTACCCATCCATGGTATACACGCCCGCATGGGCGTTGCCGACTTGATCGGCGCCATCGTCCGTGCCAAGGGACCCGATGGCCAATTTACGGGCGCGGCGGCTGGCACGGCACCGGCGCCCGCCCAAAGAGGATCCCAGACCCGTAATGTCCCACCAAGCGCCCCTCACCCCGGCCCAGCAATGCCCGGATTCGTCCGGGGATCCGGTCATCGGGGAGCCCAGCTACACGCGGGAGGATTTGATCGCCTGCGCCCATGGTCGGCTGTTCGGCCCCGGCAATGCCCGGCTGCCGCTGCCGCCCATGCTGATGGTCGATCGCATTACCCATGTCGCGGCCGAGGGCGGCGCCCACGGCAAGGGGGTGCTTGAGGCGGAATTAGACATTCGCCCCGATCTGTGGTTCTTCGCCTGTCATATCGAAGGCGATCCGGTCATGCCGGGCTGCCTGGGCCTGGACGCGCTTTGGCAGTTGGTCGGGTTATTTCTGGGCTGGACGGGGGCTCCGGGGCGCGGCCGTGCCCTGGGTGCTGGCGAGGTCAAGTTCACGGGCCAGGTCCTGCCCGAGGCATCGGTGGTCGGCTACCGGCTGGATTTCAAGCGGGTGATCAACCGCAAACTGGTCATGGGCATCGCCGACGGCACGGTCACGGTCGATGGCCGGACCATCTTCGAGGCCAAGGATCTAAAGGTGGGGCTGTTCACCTCCACCGAAGGCATGTAGCGGGATGCCGGCCGGGTCGGTTCAGGAAGTGCGGGAGAGGGTGCGATGAGGCGGGTCGTGGTCACCGGCATGGGGATCATCAGTTCGATCGGCGGGTCGGTGCCCGAGGTGCGGGATAGCCTGCGCGCCGGCCAGTCGGGCATTGGTCCCAATGAGGAGATGCGCGAGCGGGGCTTTCGCAGCCACGTCGCCGGGCAGTTGGATGTGGATTTGGATGCCCGCATCGACCGCCGCTTGCGCCGGTTCATGGGTGACGGTGCCGGCTATACCTATCTGGCCATGCAGCAGGCGATCGAAGATGCCGGGCTTGGGCCCGCCGACATCTCCCATGAGCGCACGGGCATCGTGGTCGGGTCCGGCGGCCCATCGACCCGGAACATAGTCGCCGCCGCGGACATCGCGCGGGAAAAGGGCCCCAAGCGGGTGGGGCCCTACATGGTGCCGCGCGCGATGTCCTCGACCCTGTCGGCGACCCTGGCCACCCCGTTCGCGATCAAGGGGGTGAATTATTCGATCACCTCGGCCTGTTCCACCTCCGCCCATTGCATCGGCAACGCCGCCGAGCTGATCCAATGGGGC
>CAYNRD010000229.1:0-4598 GCA_964399515.1 uncultured Mycobacteriaceae bacterium
AGCAGCCTGGTCGCCGGCATGGCCGGCCTGACCCTGCTCCAGCGCACGATCCCGCTGCAGGCCTGCGTGTCCCAGCCGCTCAAGCCGTTCCTGGACCCGATCGTCGTGTCGGGCAGCCTGCACGCCTATGTCAGCCAATCGGCACGGGGGGAGTTGGTGATGGGGGGCGCCACCGACCCGTACCCGCTCTACGCCACCCGCTCGACCCTGGAGTTCAAGGAGGGGCTGATGGCCCATATGCTGCAGTTGTTCCCGTTCCTGGGCGGGGTTACGGTGCTGCGGCAGTGGGCAGGCCTGGCCGACATGACCCCGGATTTCAGCCCGGTGATGGGTCGCACGCCGATCGACGGGTACTTCATCGACGCCGGCTGGGGCACCTGGGGCTTCAAGGCGACGCCGATCTGCGGCGTCACCCTGGCCCACACCCTGGCCACCGGCAGGCCGCACCCGCTGATCGAAGGCTTCGATCTGGCCCGGTTCGGCCGGTTCGACCAGGTTGGGGAAAAGGGGGCCGCCAGTGTCGGGCACTGACCACCGGGCGGGAGGCCGGCCATGAAAACCCTTCCCTGCCCAGTGAACGGCACCCGGCCGGTGGCGGAATTCCAGCACGGCGGGCCGGTGCTGGCCATGCCCAGCCCGGACGCCGGCATCCAGGCCTGGGCGGAGCACGTGTTCCTGCGCCGGAACCCGGCCGGCGTGGCGCGGGAATGGTGGTGCCACCTGCCCACCGCCACCTGGTTCATCGCCGAGCGGGATACGGTCACCGACACGGTGCTGGCCAGCTATCTGCCGCCCGGCCCGGGGGAGGGCGGGCAATGACCGCGGGACATCGCCTGGCCGCCCCCCATGGTTTGCTGATCGATCGGGATCGGCCCATCTCCTTCCGGTTCGAGGGGCGGCGCTACACGGGCTTTGTGGGCGACACGCTGGCCTCCGCCCTGACGGCGGCGGGGCGGGACGTGCTGTCCCGTTCGTTCAAGTATCACCGGCCGCGCGGGGTGCTGACCGCGGCCGGGCTGGACGCCAACACCCTGGTGCAACTGGCCGGCCGGCCGAACGTCAACGCCGACCTTATGCCGATCACCCAGGGGCTGGAGGCATGGGGCCAGAATTACCGCGGCAGCCTGGACGCGGACGCCGACATTTGGTTGGGCTGGGCCGCCCGGTTCCTGCCGGTCGGGTTCTACTACCGCGCGTTCTTCCGAAAGCCGGGTGGGTGGCGGTTTTGGGAACCGGTGTTCCGGTCCCGGGCCGGGTTGGGCCGTGTCGATGAAGGCTTTCGCCACCCCCGCCATGACAAGGCGTACGGCCATTACGACGTGGTGGTGATCGGCGCCGGGCCGGCCGGGCTGGCGGCGGCGCGGGCGGCGGCCGAGGCCGGGGCCCGGGTGACGGTGATCGAAGGGGACCGGCTGGCCGGCGGCCGCTGGTTGCTGGACGGCCAGGCCGACCGGGCCGGGGCCATGGCGGACGCCCTGGGTGCCATGCCCGGGGGCGATCTGCGCCTGGGCCAAACTTGCACCGGGCTGTTCCAGGATGGTTTGGTCGCGGTGGCCGATGGCACCCGCCTGCACAAGCTGCGCGCCCGGGCGATCATCGTGGCGACCGGCCGGCTGGATCAGCCCGCCGTGTTCCGAAACAATGATCTGCCCGGTGTCATGATGGCCTCGGCCGCGTTGCGGCTGGCGCATCTGTACGGGGTGGCGCCCGGGCGGCGCGTGGTCGTCCTGGCGGGGCATGACGGCGGCGCCCACACGGCGCTGGCCTTGAAGGCCATGGGCGTGCGGGTCACCGATTTGGTCGATCTTCGCCTGGGTGAGGGTGACGCGGCGGCCCTTGCGCGTCTGCGCGCGGCCGGGATCACCGCCCATCTGGGCTTTGGGCCGCGACGGGCCCTGGCCGGCCTTGGCCAGCGTCGGATCACCGGTTTAGAGATCGCGGCCGTCAACCCCGACGCGTGGGGCAGCGTGGCCTACAAGACCACCCGGCTGGAGTGTGACACCGTGTTGATGGATGTGGGGGCCATGCCCCACGCCCATCTGCTGTGCCACCGGGGTGTCCGGCTGGCCTATGACCCGGCCCGGGCGGACTATGTGCTGGGCGATCTTCCGGCGGATGTGTTCGCCGCGGGTGGCGTCGCCGGCTTCACGGACGCCGACAGTGCCCAGTCATCCGGCCGGCATGCGGGCGCGCTGGCGGCGGCCCATGCCGGCTTTCCGGTCGATCCCGGCCCTGGTCCCGATTTGCCGCCGGCCACCAATCACCCCTACCCGATCTTCCCCCACGCCGACGGCAAGGACTTCCTGGATTTCGACGAGGACCTGCAGACCAAGGACATCATCCAGACCATCGCCCACGGCTATGACCACATCGAACTGGTCAAGCGGTTTTCGACCCTGGGGATGGGGCCGAGCCAGGGCAAGCAATCCGCCATCAACGGCACCCGGCTGGTCGCCGATCTGACCGGGCGGCCCCCGGAGACGGTGGGTGCCACGACCTGGCGGCCGCCGGCCGAGCCCGAGACCATGGCGCTTCTGGCCGGTCGGGGCTTCGAGCCCGTGCGGCACATGCCGGCCCATCACCGCCATCTGGAGGCCGAGGCGCGGATGATGCCGGCGGGCGCCTGGCTGCGCCCGGCCGTCTACGGCCCGGCCGGGGACCGGGACCGGCTGACCGCCGAGGAGGTGCTGGCGGTGCGCCAGGGCGTGGGGCTGATCGACGTGTCCAGCCTGGGCGGCATCGACCTGCGCGGGCCAGACGCGGCGGCGCTTCTGGAACGGGCCTACACATCCACCTTTACGGCGCAAAGAGTCGGCACCGCGCGCTATGCGCTGCTCTGCGACCAGACCGGGGCGGTCAGCGACGACGGCGTCGCCTGCCGGCTGGCCGAGGATCATTTCTACCTCACCACCACCTCGACCGGTTCCGACGCGGTCTATCGCACGCTGTTGTTCTGGCAGGCCCAGTGGCGGCTGGATGTGGACCTGACCAACGTCACGGCCGCCTTCGGCGCCTTCAGCCTGGCGGGGCCGCTGGCCCGCAAGGTGCTGGGGGAGCTGTGCTCCGATACGGACCTGTCGGCGGCGGCGTTCCCGCCCAACGCCGTGCGCCTGGGCACGGTGGCCGGGGTGCCCTGCCGGCTGGTGCGCACGGCGTTCGTGGGTGAGTTGGGCTATGAGCTGCACGCGCCGACCCCCATGGCCGAGGCGCTGTGGGACGCGGTGATGCGCGCCGGCATCGCCGAGGGCATTCGCCCGGTCGGGGTCGAGGCACAGCGGGTGCTGCGGCTGGAGAAGGGCCACATCATCATCGGCCAGGATACCGACGGGCTGACCCTGCCCCAGGAGGCCGGGCTGGCCTGGGCGATCGCGCGCAAGACGCCGGGCTTCCTGGGCTCGGCGGCGATCCGCTTCCGCACCGAACGGCCCTTGGGCCGGCGGCTGGTCGGCTTCGCGTTGCCCGCGGGGGAGCCGTTGCCAAGGGAGTCCGACCTGGTGGTCCGCGACGGTTCCATCGCCGGCCGGGTCACCTCGGTCGCCGTCAGCCCCAGCCCGGGCCCCTACCAGGGGCGGGGGATCGGCCTGGCCTATGTCCATCCAAGCGACGGGGACCCGGGCGCCCGGATCGTGATCAAGACCGACTCCCGCCTGGGCGGCGGCGGCCGGTTCCTGACCGCGACGGTGGTGAAGCCGCCCTTCTACGACCCGGAGGGAGCCCGGCTGTGACCGCCACCCTGATCGACCCCGCCAAGGCCGTGCGCCGGCCGCCGCTGTGGCGCCATCAGCAAGCCCTGGGCGCGCGTTTCGAAGCCGTGGATGGGACCGGCGCGATCGCGGCCGATTACGGCGGCGACCCGGAAGCGGACAAGCGCCAGCTGACCCAACTGGCCCTGGTCGATCTGACCCCCTTGCCGCGCCTGGGGCTGAAGGGGGCCGGGCTGGCGGCCTGGGCGGACGCCCGCGACGTGCCCTTGCCGCCGGAGCCGAACCAGGCCCGTGGCGGCGTGCTGCGCCTGGCGGCCAATGAGATCCTGCTGATCCCCGAGCCGGTGTCCGAGCCCTGGCCGGAGGCCTGGGCGGCACCCGAGCCCGGCCCCCCCCACCCGGTGCCCAGGCGGGACGGCAGCCTGTGGCTGCGGCTGACCGGAGCGCTGGCCCCCCAGGTGTTGGCCACCCTGTGTGCCGTGGACCTGGCCCCCGACCGGTTCGGGGACGGGCAGGTTGCCCAAACCCTGCTGGCCCGCATGGCGTCGATCATCGCCCGGGCCGACATCGCCGTGCCCGATGGCGGCGCGATCCTGGCCTATCACCTGTTCGCCGATATCGCGGCGTCCGATTACCTGTGGGGGGTGTTGTTGGACGCGATCGGCGATCGGGGCCGGCCGGTCGGGTTCACGGCGCTGGAACGGGTGATGCTGGACGGGCTTGAAAACCCGTAGGTGTTTGACGGGCTTGACCGCCCGTGGGGCGGTGACGGGCTTGACCGCCCGTAGGAGTTGGTGCTGGCGGCTCCACCGCCTATGCTGGCCCCCAACAAGACCAACAGCCCAATTCGGGGTCCCGGGGGGCCGGGTCATGGCCGCGCTCCGCTCGGGCAGC
>CAYNRD010000230.1:0-4579 GCA_964399515.1 uncultured Mycobacteriaceae bacterium
CCTGGATCGGCCGGTCGCCGGTGTTGGCGACGGCCAGCGTCATACGCGGCCGCCCGGCGTTCAGGGTGATCTCACCGGGTTCGGTCAGGATTTCGCCTGGGATCATCGGCTGCCCCCTATCGGATCGGGTCGTGGACGGTGACCAGCTTGGTGCCGTCCGGGAACGTGGCTTCCACCTGCACGTCGGGGATCATCTCGGCGATGCCGGGCATGACCTGATCGCGGGTCAGGACATGGGCGCCGGCCTCCATCAGATCGGCCACGGTGCGGCCGTCCCGCGCGCCCTCGACCACGAAATCGGTGATCAGGGCGATCGCTTCCGGGTGGTTCAGCTTCACCCCCCGCTCCAGGCGGCGCCGGGCCACCTGGGCGGCCATGGCGACCAGCAGCTTGTCCTTCTCACGCGGGGTTAGGTTCATGTTCCATTGTCTCCTGCGGTCAACAGGCCCAAACCACTGGCACCGGCCTGGATAGAATGCACCGGTGTGCGGCGGCGATCCAGGCGCGCATGTCCCGGGCATCGGTTGCCACCAGCCGGAAGCTGACCAGCCCGCGGACCACCCCGACACCGGCCACAAGGCCCGGTCCCCGGGGCAGGGCCATGAGGGCTGTGCAAACGTCCTCCGGATCAGGGCCGACATAGAGACCCAGCGCGAAGCCATGGGCGCCGCCACCCAGGCCCGGTGACCGCAGCGCCGCCCCTGCGGCACCCGCCAGGCGGCCGTTCTCTGCGAACACCAAACGATTGTCGATCCGGATCCGCCACCGGTCGGTCAGATCCAAATGGTCAATCCGCTCGCCCATGGCGGTTCGGCCGAACACCATCGGCTCAATCGCCAAAAGGGTGGCGCCGGTGTCCAGGTCGACCTCCAGCATCCGGTCCAAAGCGGACCGGTCGAACAGGATCGTCTCTTGGGGCAGCCAGGCGATCCGGGCGCCCCCGGCAACTCTGAGGCGGGTTCGCACCACCGCCTGCCCCCCCGAGGACCGGTAGAGTTTTTCGGCCGCCTGGGTGGTGAACACCCCATCACTGCCGGCACCGGCGGTGATCTCGACCGTAACCCGGTCGCCGCCGGTCAGCCCGCCCGCGGTGTTGATAAGGACCGCCTCCAGCGCGTCATGCCCGTAAATGCGCGGTGTGCGCACCTTGGCCACGCCATCTTCGAACCGCCGGTGCAGATGGGTGCGGCCGGAGCGCAGGCGGGTTTCCAGCCGCAGCACGCCGCGGCTGCGCTGCAGGGCCGGGGCCTTGGCAGGCGGTGCCGGCCGGCCTGATGTTAAGATGGCTGCGGACCGCATCTTCGGCCATATCGGCCTGGGTGCCCTCGGCCACCACCGCCCCCCGATCCAGGACTGCAAACCGGTCTGCCAGGCGGTGGGCGAAGTCGAAATACTGCTCCACCAACAGGATCGCCATGTCGCCGGTATCCCGTAAGCGCTCGATCGCGCGGCCGATATCGGCGATGATCGACGGCTGAATGCCCTCGGTCGGTTCATCCAGGATCAGCAGCTTGGGCCGGGTGACCAGGGCCCGGCCGATGGCCAGTTGCTGCTGCTGGCCGCCCGACAGGTCGCCGCCCCGGCGCCGCAGCATGGATTTCAGTACGGGGAACAGCTCGAAGATCTCGTCAGGAATGCTGCGCTGGCGGCGCGGCAAGGCCGCCAGGCCCGTGCGCAGATTCTCTTCGACCGTTAACAGCGGGAAGATCTCACGCCCTTGGGGCACATAGCCGATGCCGCGCTTGGCCCGTTCATAAGCCGGCAGGGTGCCGATGTCCCGCCCGTCCAGATGGATGCTGCCGCCCGAGATCGGGTGCTGGCCGGAAATTGCCCGCAGCAGGCTGGTCTTGCCCACCCCGTTGCGGCCCAGAACACAGGTCACCTGGCCCAAGCTGGCGCCGACCGAGACCGAGCGCAGGATCTGCGCGGCACCGTAATGCAAGGTGATGCTTTCCGCAGCCAGCATCGGTCAGCGCCCCAGATACACTTCGACGACCCGCTCATTGGCGCTGACATGGTCAATGGAGCCTTCGGCCAGCACCGCCCCCTCATGCAGCACGGTGACCTTGACGTCCAGCGACCGGATGAAGCCCATGTCATGCTCGACCACGATCACCGTGTGGTCTTGCGCAATGCGGCGCAGCAATGTCGCGGTCTCCGCCACCTCGGCCGTGGTCATGCCGGCCGCAGGCTCATCAATCAGCAACAGTTTGGGATCCTGGGCCAGCAGCATGCCGATCTCCAGCCACTGCTTTTGGCCGTGGGACAGATCGGCGGCCTGGCTGTCCCGTTGGGCGGTCAGCCGGATCTGGTCCAGAAGCGCGTCGATCCGGTCGGCCTGGGCGCGGCTCTTGCGGCCGAACATCACCGGGAATACGGACCGGGGTCCGTCCAGCGCCAGGCGCAGATTGTCGGCCACTGACAGCTGTTCGCACACGGTCGGTTTCTGGAACTTGCGCCCGATGCCCAACTGGGCGATCGCCGCCTCATCATGGCGGGTCAAATCGATATGGCCGTCGAACAGCACCCGGCCGCTGTCGGGCCGGGTCTTGCCGGTGACGATGTCCATCATCGTGGTCTTGCCGGCGCCATTGGGGCCGATGATGGCGCGCATCTCGCCGGGGGCGAGCACCAGCGACAGCCCGTTGATCGCCTTGAACCCGTCGAAGGCAACGCTGACCCCGTCCAGATACAGCATGGTTGCCGAGGTGCCGTCGGCTGTGGTCGGTGCCGCCATGGTGTCACTCAGCCGGCTTGGGGGTTTCCTGGCCCGCCGGTGAGCGTCGGGAGAGGCGCCGGGCCAGATCGGAGGCCAAGCCCACAATGCCCCGTGGCGCGAACAGCGTCACCGCGATGAACAGCCCGCCCAGCGCAAACAACCAGAATTCCGGGAGCCAGGCGGTGAACACGGTCTTACCGAAATTGACCAGCACCGCGCCGATGACAGGGCCGATCAGTGTTCCCCGGCCCCCGACCGCCACCCAGACCACCGCTTCGATCGAGTTGGCGGGCGAGAATTCCCCGGGATTGATGATGCCGACCTGGGGCACGTACAGCGCACCCGCGACGCCGGCCATCATCGCCGAGACCACGAACACGAACCATTTGTAGTGCTCCACCCGGTAGCCCAGAAACCGGGTGCGGGACTCCGCGTCCCGGATTGCGATCAGAACCTTGCCCAACGGCGAGCCGACGATCGCCGCACACAACAGCAGGCCCGCGCACAAGGACAGGGCCGAGGCCACGAACAGCCCGGCGCGGGTGGCATCGGTTTGGATGGTAAAGCCCAGGATCTCCTTGAAGTCAGTCAGGCCGTTGTTGCCGCCGAAGCCCATCTCGTTGCGGAAGAAGGCCAGCATCAGCGCGTAGGTCATCGCCTGGGTGATGATTGAGAATTTCACCCCCGTAACCCGACTGCGGAACGCGAACCACCCAAAGACAAAGGCCAGCGCCCCCGGCACCAGCACCACCATGATCAGCGCGAACCAGAACTGGTCGAAGCCCAACCAGAACCAGGGCAGGCCGTCCCAGTTCAGGAATACCATGAAGTCAGGCAGCACCGGGTGCCCGTAGACGCCACGGTCGCCGATCTGACGCATCAGATACATGCCCATGGCATAGCCGCCGAGGGAGAAGAACGCGCCATGGCCCAGGGACAGAATCCCGCAAAACCCCCAGATCAGGTCGATCGACAACGCCAACAGCGCGAAGGTCAGGTACTTCCCCAACAGGGAGACCGCGAAGGTGGGCACGTGCAGTGGATGGTCGGCCGGCAGGGCCAGGTTCAAGACCGGCACGATCACCGCCACGGCTAGCAGAACCGCCACCATGACCCGCACCCGGATATCGGCCTGGGTGAACAGCCAGGTTGTCAGCATGCGCTCACGCCTCGACCGCGCGGCCACGGGGCGCGAACAACCCGCGGGGACGTTTTTGGATGAACAGAATGATCATCACCAGGATCAGGATCTTGGCCAGCACGGCGCCGGCAAACGGCTCAAGGAACTTGTTGGCTACACCCAGGGTCATGGCCGCGGCCAGGGTCCCCCAAAGATTACCGACCCCGCCGAACACCACCACCATGAAGCTGTCCACGATGTAACTCTGGCCCAGATTGGGGCTGACATTGTCGATCTGGCTCAGCGCCACGCCGGCGATGCCGGCAATGCCGGAGCCCAGGCCAAAGGTCATGGCGTCCACATAAGGAACCCGAATGCCCATGGACGCGGCCATTTTGCGGTTCTGGGTGACGGCACGCATCTGCAGGCCCAACTGCGTCATGCGCAACACGGCGACCAGGGCCAGGAACACCAGGATCGCGCCCAGGAAGATCCACAGCCGGTTGTAGGTGATGGTCATCTGGCCGATTTCGAACGCGCCCGACATCCAGTCGGGATTGCCGACCTCCTGATTGGTCGGGCCGAAGATGGTGCGCACCAACTGTTGCAGCACCAGGGACACGCCCCAGGTCGCCAACAGGGTTTCCAGCGGCCGGCCGTACAAGAACTGGATCACGCCGCGCTCGATCAAGATGCCGACCGCGCCCGCGACCACGAACGCCATGGGCAAGGCGATGGCC
>CAYNRD010000231.1:0-4577 GCA_964399515.1 uncultured Mycobacteriaceae bacterium
TCCGCGACGGCACGCCCGGGTTCGGCACAATCGTCGGTCTGGCGTATCGGGGCCGGGTGGTCGGCGCCTGGATCACCTTGCCGGTGCTGGGCCATCGGCTCACCTGGCTGCATCCGGGACCTGTGTGGGTGAACGGTGTGCCGGCACCGCCCTTGGGGGCTCGCGGGCTCGGGGCCGCGGTTGGCCGGTTTCCGGTGCCCGACCGGGGTCCCCGGGCGATGGCGCTGCGGGATCTGGCCGGTCTGGTGGGTCTTCGGATGAAGATGACCTGCGCCTGCCAGGCCTATTTGGACCTGATCCGCGGGCAGGTGGACGTGGCGGTGTACCGGTTCACCAACCCGTGGGACCATGCGGCCGGACTGGCCATGCACGCCGCCTTGGGCGGGGTATCCTGCCACCTTGACGGCACGCCCTACGACCACGCCCGCTTCCAGGGCCGGCCGCCGATCCTGGCCGCCCGGGATCCGGCGCTGCTGGCCGAGGCACAGGCGGTGTTTGTCCGGCACGGTTGCACCGGTGCCGTCTGACCGGGTCCGGTCAGCCGTCCCGTTCCAAATCCTTGGCCGCCGCCCAGTGCCGCTCCAACCTGTCCAGATCAACCTGGTCGGGGGTCAGCCCATCCGCGTCCAGGGCGGCCTCGATATGGCGAAACCGCCGTTCGAACTTGGCATTGGTGCCGGCCAAGGCGGCCTCGGGGTCGATGGCGAGCACCCGGGCCAGATTGACCACTGCGAACAGCACATCGCCCAACTCATCGGTCAGCCTGGCATGGGTGTCCGGACCAAACGGGTTGGGTTTTGCCAGCTCCTGCTTGAATTCATTTAGCTCTTCCTCAATCTTGTCCAGGATGGGGGGAAGAGTTTTCCAGTCGAACCCAACCCGGGCGGCGCGCTTTTGCAGCTTGCCGGCCCGGATCAGGGCGGGCAGGGTGGTGGCGACGTCATCCAGGGCGCTGGGCAACCGGCCCTCTGCGCGCGCCTTGGCGATCCGCGTGGCTGCTTTGTCCTGCTCCCAAACCTGGGTCATGGCCGCCGCGTCCGCCACGGATTTTCCCGCGAAAACATGGGGGTGACGGTCAATCATCTTGGCCGCGGCCTGGTCCGCGACCTCCTGGAACGTCCAGGACCCGTCCTCGCTGGCCATCTGGGCGTAGTAGACCACCTGGAACAACAGGTCGCCGCATTCCTCCAGCAGACCTTGGCGGTCGTCACGCTGGATCGCATCGGCCACTTCATACGCTTCTTCAACGGTGTGCGGCGCGATGCTGGCAAAGTCCTGCTGCAAATCCCATGGGCAGCCATGCTCTGGGTGCCGCAGGGCCGCCATCACCGCCAGCAGCCGGGCCATCGGATCCTCGATCCGCCCGAGCGCTTCGGCATCGGGGGGCGGTGGGGGCTGGGTGTGCTTCCGGTCTGGCTCGGGCATGGACGGCACCATCGGGTCGGGGAAACCAAGGTCCCCGTGTATGGCGGTGCCAAGGCCCATCCGTCGACCCCCCAACGCGTGTCGCTCTAAAAAGCATAATTTGTATTATGGAAAATATTGAGCTTTCGGGAATTGACCCCCGGGAAATTGGCCGCTCGCCGGTCGGCAGTTGCTGGGCAGCCTTGGGATTTCATGGCATGAACCCAAACCGGGGCCGCGCGCGTTTTCGGTGCGTGCCCTTACGGCGTTTTCCCATGGGTTTTGTATGACCGTTCCCCTGCGTTCCCCGTCGCCAGAAGCCATTCTGCCGGTGATCTCCGACACGGATCAGGCGGCATTGGGACAGCTCGCCGAAGCGGCCCGGCGGGACATCACCCGGGCCGGCCGCTTTGGCCTGCGCTTTCCGATAGACCGGTACGGCAGCGCCTTCGTTTGCCCCCATGGCGGTCCTGAGCGGCTGTTCACCGGCGGCGGCGATCCTGTTCTGGTGGAGCCTACCGACCCCGCGCTTGAGGATTTCATCGCCCTCAGCCGGCGCGAAACCCCACTGATGTATGGGTTTCCGGTCCATGTCGACCTGGACGCGGTGGTCACGCCGCTGTTCTTCACGCCGGTCGGCTTGCGCCTGGGCTCGGATGGCGGCTTGTACTGCATCCCGGCGGACGACGCGGCGCCGATCCTGCACGCGGCCCCCCTGACGGCGGCCGGCCTGGACACGGGCCAGATTCAGCGCCTGAGCGCCCGGATCGAAAGCCTGGAGCACACGGATTTCCAGACGCGGCTTCGGATCGTGGCCCCGATCTTAGGCTTCGACCCCGAACCGGTCCTGTCCGAACCCCTGGTCGAGATCGCCGATGTCAAAAGCCTGCGCGTGGTGCTTGGTAAGGGCTGGCAACGGGTGGCGATCCTGTTTTCCCACGCCGGCAACCCGTATCAAGACCGCGCCCTGGATGAGCTGGGCCAGGTGAAACGGGCCTTGTCCTACCACGCGGCCCCGCCCGCCGCCCATCGGGTCCTGCCGCATGGCGGGGCGACCGATGCCCCGGTCCCGCCGCCGCTCACGATGCTGGAGCCGTTGGGCGGCGCCCCGGAAGTGACCCGGGCCCTGTCCCGGATCAAGGATGCACCCCTGGCGGTGGTCGAGGCACCACCGGGCGGCGGCGGCGCCTCGCTGATCGCCAATCTGATCGCCAGCGCCGTCCTGGGCCGGCGCAAAGTGCTGGTGGTCGGCGCCACCGATGCCGGCGTGCGCCGGATCACCCGCGGCCTGCAGACCATCGTCGATTCCGATGGCCATCGCCTGGTGCATTTGGACCGGGAGGGGGAGAAGGACCGAATCCAGGCCGGCATCGTGGCCACGGCCAACTCCCGCGATCAGGCCAGCCTTGACTCAGCCCCGCCCCAGGCCGATCCCTCGCCCTCACCCGCCATGAACGCCGCACCCGGGGCCGGGGAAGACGCCGCGATCGCGGTGGAACCGCCGACGGCCGGCCCCGGGCACCCCGCCGCCGAAACGGCGCGCGCCACGCCCGAGCAGATCCCGGATGTGGCGGCT
Organism: uncultured Mycobacteriaceae bacterium; assembly: GCA_964399515.1. Lineage (GTDB taxonomy): Bacteria > Pseudomonadota > Alphaproteobacteria > DSM-16000 > Inquilinaceae > CAYNRD01. The sequence continues at coordinate 2,981 of CAYNRD010000231.1, forward strand.
TGGCTGGCCGAGATCCGGTCCGCCATCCGCGCCTATGTGGACAATGACCCCGGCCCACCGCCCGAACCCGAGCCCGCAACGGACATGCCGACAGCCTTGACCGGCCTGCTGCGCGCCCGGGGCCGGGAGTTGGACTCCCAGGTGATTGATGCCCTGGCGGTCGATGTGCGGCAGGCCGAGGTCAAGACCTCCCTATGGCGGCGGCTGTTCCGGTTCGGGCGCCGCGCTCCGCCGCCAGCGGCCGCGGTCGGCGACAAGCTGCGCCACGCGCTGGCGCCGATCGACCCCGAAGCGGCGCAGGCCGTGGTCGGCTGGGTGGAACAGGACGGCCCCGTGGAGCGGAGCTTGGCGCGGTTGCGCAGTGTCAGCGCGGAACTGGATGTGTTTTCGGCCTGGAACCAACGCCGGGATGCGCGCCTGGCCGCCCGCGCGCGGCTGGAATCGGCCCCAACGGCCAAGCGTATCGCCGACCGTTTTCGAGCGATCAAGCGCAAGACCCTCACTGACGACCGGCGCGACCTGATCACCGCCTGGGACCGCATGTATCTGACCGGCCTGGAGCGGGGCTCGTTCCAGATCGAAGCCCTGTTCGGGCTGGTCGAATACACCGCCGCCTCCCGCTCGTCCGAGGAGCTGACCCGGGTTTGGATGCGCCATCGCGGCGGCCATGGGCTGTTCGAAATGTTTCCGGTCTGGGCCTGTGTGGCCAGCAAACTGCCAAAAAGCATGCCGGTGGTGCCAGGACTGTTCGATCTGGTCATCGTGGACGAGGCCGACCGGTTCGAGATGGCCTTGCTGCTGCCCCTTTTGGCCCGGGGGACGCGCGCCGTTTTGGTCGGCCGCTGGCCCGCCGACCGGGACCCGCCGCCGGCGCCGCCGCCCATCCAGCAGCTGATCGCCAAAACCGGCGCGCCGCTGTTGCACCTGCGTGACCACACCCGCGCCAGCCCGGCGCTGGCCGGGTTCCTGAGCCGGGCCTTCTATGACCGCCGCCTGCGGGTGCTGCCCCCGCCCCCGTCCCGCACCACCCTGCCCCCGGATCTGCACGGCCTGTCCGTCACCGAGGTCTCCCTGCCGGCCGAGGGCGATGTTTGGCCGACCCTGTTCACCGCGGTCCTGCGCGAGATCGCGGCGTGGCAGAAACAGGGCCTGTTCGACGCCGGCGAGGCCAGCCTGGCCATCGCGCTGCCGCTCGCCGATCAGCGCGCCCGGCTGGCCGCCCGCATGCGCCGGCAACTGGACACCGAGGTGTTCGGGCGGATCACCCTTGGTGGCCCCGGTGAGTTTCGCGGCCGGGTGTTCGACCACATCCTGATCATCCCGGGCCTGGTCCCCGGCGACGGTCCTGGCCGCCGGTCGCTCTTGGCCGATGGCTGCGGGCTGTATCACGATGTCATCGCCAGTGTTCGGGCCGGCGTGCGGCTCTTGATCGATCCGACCATGGCGGCGGTGGCCGAGGGCCGCCTGGCCGACCTGCTGCACTACGGGCGCGCCCTCGCCGAGGCCCGTTCGGACCCGGCGATGGGGCCGATGGCGGCGGCGTTGGAGACGGCCGGCCACGCGCCATGGCTGGACTGGAGCCAGGATGCCGCCGATG
>CAYNRD010000232.1:0-4550 GCA_964399515.1 uncultured Mycobacteriaceae bacterium
GGGCCCGGTTGACGCCGGCGTCGGTGGCCTGCGCCGACAGCACGACGGCGACGAGCAGCGTGTAGGGATTGGTGTAGTCCAGGTCGGAGCGGGGATCGGGGTTGGCCGCCGCCAGCCGCTGGAACAGGGTTTCGATGGCGTGTTTGCGCATGGTGGCCGCGAAAGTGGCGATCGGTCGCTGCCATCTCAAGCGATTTCGGATTATCATCGGGGGATGACCGCGCCCCGTTCCGCAGCGCCCGACGGCGAAATCGTGTTCGACGCCATCCTGACCCCGCACCGGGCCCTGTCGCCGGCGGCGATCTGGGCGGTCGTCGCGGTGTTCGGCGCGTCCAGCCTGATCCTGGGTCTGGTGTTCGCACTCAGCGGCGCCTGGCCGGTGTTGGGCTTCTACGGGCTGGACGTCGCGATCCTGACTGCGTTCCTGTGGCACAATTTCCGCGACGGTCGCCGGTATGAGCGGGTGACCGTGACACCGTCGGGGGTCCGCGTCGAGCGCGGGGATTGGCGCGGCCACCGGCAAATCCTAGAATGCGGCGCCGCCTGGCTACGGGTCGATCTGGCCGAGGACCGGTCGCGGCGGCTGCAGGTCGTGGTCACGGCGCTGCGCCGCCGGATGGTGCTGGGGGCGTTCTTGTCACCGGCGGAAAAGCGGGATTTCGCCACGGCGTTGGCGAATGCCGTGCGTCGGGCGCAACTTCCCGACCATATGCGCCGGGTGGTTTTCGACTAACCACCCTAGTAAAATTATGGTTAATATTCATTAAATATTACGCATCTTCAGACTAATTTTACCCGAATTCTAAAATCTGCTTTCGGCGCCGCGAATCGAGAGTAAGGTCGGCATACCCATGTAGAGTATAGTACAGGATCTGTGTGCCAATTGGATATCAATGACTTACCATCGGAGCTGGCGGCGCTGTACCGGTATTGGTCGGACAAGGGTGCCGGCCGGCCAGCACCGCCCCGGTCGGAGATCGACCCGGTTGAGGTGCCGGCGCTGTTGGGCAATATCGTGCTGATCGATGTGCGGCCGGATCTGGACCGTTGGCGGGCCGAACGGTTCGTGTACCGGCTGATCGGTGCCAAGATCAGCTTGGCGGTGGGGTCAGAGCTGACCGGCCAAAGCGTGGCCGAGGTCCAGCCCCCCCATGTCTCCGAAGCGCTGACCGCCTTGTATGAGCGCGTGATCGACACGGTGACCCCGCAGGTCAGCCGGTATGACCGCCCGCTGGCCAATGGCGTCTGGGCCGACTTCACCAGCCTGGCCCTGCCGCTGTCGACCGATGGGCGCAGCGTGGATAAGCTGTTGGTCGGTGTCGCCTTCCAAGAATCCGCAATGCCGCATTAAGGGCCCCAAGCATGGCATCCGCATCGGACGATCCCGAACGCCCCATTCGGGCCGTCACCGCCACGGCGGTGATGGTACCGGTCCGCCGGCCGCTGGTGACCGCCGGCGGCGTGGTGGAAAAAGCCCCGCTGATCCTGCTGGACATCACCGCGGCCGATGGCTCGGTCGGCCGGGCCTATGTGTTCACCTATTCGCCCGCCGCGCTGGGTGCCTGCCTGGCCATGCTGAAGGACCTGTCGGGCATGGTCTTGGGCCAGCCGCCCCACCCGCTGGACCGGCATCGGGACCTGATGGCGCGCTTTCAGTTGATGGGTACCACCGGCGTGGTCGGTATGGCGATTGCCGGCTTGGATATGGCGTTCTGGGATCTGGCGGCCCGCGCCCGGGGCGTGCCCTTGGCGGAAGCGCTGGGCGCGTCCGTGCGCCCGATCCGCTGCTACAATTCCAACGGTCTGGGTTTGGCCGGCCCCGCCGAGGTCGGCCGGCAGGCGCCCCTGTTGCTGGATCGGGGCATGGCCGCGATCAAGCTGCGCCTGGGCTATGCCGACCGGCGGGATGATTTGTCCGCTTATCAGGCGGTCCGGGACGCGGTCGGCGGCGACGTTGCCGTGATGGCCGATTTCAACCAGGGCCTGTCGGTGCCGGAAGCCAAGCGGCGCGCGGACATCCTGACCGAGGCCGAGGATCTGGTCTGGCTGGAGGAGCCGGTGCGCTGGGACGACCATGCTGGCCATGCCGAGGTCCGGGCCAGCGCCATCCAGCCGATCATGGCCGGGGAGAATTACTGGTCTGCCCGCGATGTGGAAGCGGCGGTCGACGCCGACGCCATCGACTTGGTCATGCCCGACGTCATGAAGATCGGCGGCGTCACCGGATTTCTGCGCGCGGCGGCGGTGGCCGACGCACGCGGCCTGCCGGTCTCAAGCCACCTGTTCCCGGAAATCTCGGCCCATCTGCTGGCTGCCTGCCCAGGCGCCGACTGGCTGGAATACATGGACTGGGCCGAGCCGGTGCTGCGTCAGGGCATCCGCATCGAGCACGGCGTGGCCCTGCCCCCCGACGGCCCCGGCACCGGCCTTGAGTGGGACGAAGACGCCGTCCACCGCCTCAAGACCGACGGATTTTCGGTTGAATTGACCCATTAACCTGCCCTTGACTTTGCGGCATGGTTTCTGTCCGCGACATGGCGCGGTTGCTGCGCGCGCGGCCCGGCCCGAGGGCGATCCCGATCTGACGGTCGATCGCACCGAAGACGGGTTCCTGGTGACCGTGATCGATACGGTTCCGGTGCGGATTCCGTTCTGCCTTGCCCGGATTGCGTGCACAGTTCCGCTAAACCGTCACCCGCCGCAGGGTTAGGTTCAGGCGGCCGCCGCCCGGGAGCCCGGCTTGGTCCAGCAGGGTGGAGGTGCCGGGGTAGATCCGGTCGACGCCGTGGAAATGGTCGCGGGCCGCGCCGCCCATCACCGCGACGGTGCCGGAGGCCAGCTTGAAGCTTTTGGTCTCGCCCTTGCGGCCGGGGCCGGTGCGCATGCGGAACCGGCAGCCATCGCCCAGGGATACCGACAGCACCGGCGCCGCCCGGTCCGCCTCATCGGTGTCTTGGTGCAGGCCCATCTTGGCCTTATCGCCCTGGTACCAGTTGACCAGGCAGCATTCCGGCGCCTTGGGATAGCCGGCCAGACGGTCCCACAGCGCCAGCAGCCGATCGGGGATCGGCCCCCAGGCGGCGCCGGTATCGGGATGGTGGGGCTGGTAGCGATAGCCCGTCCGGTCCGCGACCCAGCCGAGCGGGCCCAAATTGGCCATGCGGATGGAGAACGGCTGGCCGGTGCGCGGCATGACCGGCTGGAAGAAGCCGCCGCCCGCCGCCACCGCCGCCAGCACATCGGCCAGCAAGGCGGTCTGGTCGGCCCGGTCGAGGGCGTCGGGGTGCAGGCTGAAGCCGTCGATGCCGGTGTCCATGGCGATCGGTCCTTTCTCAACGCCGCTATTAAGCTAGGTTGGAGGAAGCGTTTAAGGAGTTCCCATCCCCATGGTCCAACCGTTACGGCCCATGGGCGACGGCCACCAGGGCGGCCATCCGCCGCCGCCGCCGCCCCGCCAGCGCATGTTCAACGCCCCGCCGGTGACCCTGCGGCTATGTTTGGCGATCACCGCCGCCTTCGCGCTGATCCAGGTGCTGCCGCCGGCCTGGGAGCGGGCGGTGCTGGAATGGGGCGGGCTGGTGCCGCTGAAGGTCTATCTGGCCCTGTGGGCGGAGATCCCGGTGCTGGAAAGCCTGGCGATCCTGGCCAGTTTTTTCAGCCATGCCTTCGTGCATCTGGATTTCATCCATTTCGCCACCAATGCCGGGTTCCTGCTGGCCTTCGGTTCGGCCGTGGAGCGGATCCTGGGCTCGAAGGGGTTTTTGACCCTGTTCGTCTGCTCGGTGGTCGCGGGCGGGTTGGCGCAACTGGCGCTGACGCCGGAGGTGCGCGGCCTGCTGCTGGGCGGGCCGGAGGCGGCCTTGCGGCCGGGCGCTATCGACGCCGCGCGCAGCGTGCTGATCGGCGCTTCGGGCGGGGTGTCCGGGGCCATGGGGGCCGCCATCCGCTATATGCTGATCGACCCCCGGCACCGGCGGATGGCGTTGGTTCTGACCGCGCTTTTGGTGGCCATGAACGCGGTCATGGCGGTGTTGGGCGCGGGCGTGGTCGGGGCCGATGGCACCATTGCCTGGCAGGCCCATGCGGGCGGCTTCCTGGCCGGGTTCCTAATCGCCCTGTTCCGGCGCCGGCGGCCCATGGCGGTGGTATGACGTATAGGGGCCGTCGGGCCGCCTTGCGCGCCGAAACCGCCCTTCCTATATCCCCCACAGGCTGTCCGGGCATGCCGTTTTCCCGGGCGCGAGACATCGCCACTGGGGATGCCGGCGGCGCCTGACCCCCGGCTGCGTTCCCCGCCGGGGGCGGTCAAAACCACGAACACGACCGCGGGCCACCGGGTTTCTGCCGCAGGATGAGAGGATAAGATGGGCAAGGTAATCGGTATTGATCTGGGCACGACCAACTCTTGCGTCGCCGTCATGGAGGGCACCCAGGCCAAGGTGATCGAAAACAGTGAGGGCACCCGGACGACGCCGTCGATCGTGGCGTTCACCGCCGATGGCGAGCGGCTGGTCGGCCAGCCGGCCAAGCGCCAGGCGGTCACCAACCCG
>CAYNRD010000233.1:0-4527 GCA_964399515.1 uncultured Mycobacteriaceae bacterium
TCTGGTACCCGTCCCTGATGATGTTCGGCCCGTCGGACAAGGACAGTGTCCATTCCGCCCAGTCCATGGCCTGGAAGATCAAGATCAACACCAATGATGAGCTGCGGCAGAAATTCGTCGATCAGACCGTGCCGCAGGCGGAGTATCTGGGCCTGACCGTGCCGGATCCGGACTTGTCCTGGAACGCGCAGAAGGGCGGGTATGACTTTTCCGAACCCAATTGGGACGAATTCTTCCAGGTGTTGCAGGGCAACGGCCCTTGCAACGCCGAACGGCTGGCCGCCCGCCGGCGGGCGTGGGACGACGGCGCCTGGGTGCGCGACGGGCTGATGGCCCACGCCGCCAAGCGCGATACCAAGCTGGCCGCCGAATAACCAAGGTTGGGAGGGCACGGCCATGTCCGGCTCAGCACCCGCGGCCGCCAGCGAATTGCCGTTATGGGAAGTGTTCATTCGCGGCCAGCACGGGCTGAGCCACCGCCATGTCGGCAGCCTGCACGCGTCCGACGCCGAAATGGCGATCCGCCACGCCCGGGACGTCTATACCCGCCGCAATGAGGGGGTCAGCATCTGGGTGGTCAAGGCCAGCGACATCGCGGCCTCCGCCCCTGGTGAGAAGGGGCCGTTGTTCGAGCCGTCGAACGACAAGGTCTATCGCCACCCGACCTTCTTCGACATCCCCGACGATGTGGGGGCGATGTGATGACCGCGGCGGTTGACGAGTCCCCGGCGGTCGATCCGGCCCTGGCACCCCACCTGGTCACCTATCTGCTGCGCCTGGGCGACACCACCCTGATTCTGGGCCATCGGGTGTCCGAATGGTGCGGGCACGGCCCGGTGCTGGAGGAGGACATCGCGCTGGCCAACATCGCCCTGGACCTGATCGGCCAGACCAAGCTGTGGCTGGGCCTGGCGGGGGAGGTGGAAGGCCGTGGCCGCGACGCCGATGACCTGGCGTTCCTGCGCGACGCGTTCGACTTCAAGAACCTGTTGCTGGCCGAGCGGCCGAACGGCGATTTCGGCCACACCATCCTGCGCGGCTTCCTGTTCGACGCGTATCATGACCTGCTGCTGGCGGCGCTCAGCCGATCCAAGGAGCCGCGCGTCGCCGCCATCGCCCAGAAATCCGCCAAGGAAGTCGCCTATCACCTGGAGCGGTCGTCGGATCTGGTGGTGCGCCTGGGCGACGGCACGGCGGAAAGCCATGCCCGCATGCAGGCGGCGCTGGACGTCCTGTGGCCCTATGCGGGGGAGATGCTGGCCGGCGACGACACCGATCGGGTGTTGGCCGAGGCCGGCATGGCCGTGACGCCCGAAAGCCTGGGTCCCGCCTGGCATGACCGGGTGCGGTCGGTGCTGTCGGCCGCGACCCTGGAGCAGCCCCAGTCCGACTTCGCCCATCTGGGCGGCAAGACCGGCCGCCATTCCGAGCATCTGGGCCACCTGCTGGCCCAGATGCAATGGCTGCAGCGGGCCTATCCCGGGGCGACGTGGTGACCGGGCGCGCCGCCCCCGGTCCGGACACGGCCCAAATCTGGACCTGGCTGGACGCGGTGCCGGACCCGGAAATCCCGGTGATCTCGGTGGTCGATCTGGGCATCGTGCGGGATGTGGCGGTCGCTCCGGACGGGGCCGTCGAAGTGGTGGTGACCCCCACCTATTCCGGCTGCCCGGCCACCAGCGTCATTGAAATGGACATCGAAATCGCCCTGCGCGACCGGGGCATCGACAAGCTGCGCCTCAAGCGGCAGATCGCCCCCGCCTGGACCACCGATTGGTTGAGCGCCAAGGGCCGGGCCCGGCTGGTTGCATACGGCATCGCCCCGCCGCAACCGGCGGGCGGGCCGGAGGCGTGCCCCCATTGCGGCTCCGCCGATGTGGTCAAGGTCAGCCAGTTCGGCTCCACCCCGTGCAAGGCCGCCTGGCGTTGCCGGTCGTGCCTGGAGCCGTTCGATTACTTCAAATGCATTTGAGCAGCCCGTCATGGCCCGGTTCCATCCCCTGACCGTCACCGCCGTGCGCAAGACCATCCGGGACGCGGTCGAACTCACCCTGGAGCCCGACCCGGCCGACCGGCCCACCTTCGCCTTCATCCCTGGCCAGTACCTGACCTTTCGGCGGATGTTCGACGGCCAGGAGGTGCGCCGGTCCTATTCGATCTGCGCGGGACCCGATGACGGGGTGCTGCGGGTCGGCGTCAAGCGGGTGGAGGGGGGCTGCTTTTCCAGCTGGGCCAACCAGGAGCTGCGCCCAGGCAACCGGCTGGAGGCGATGGCGCCCATGGGCAGCTTCCATGTCGATCCCGCCCCGGACGTGGCCCGGCATTATGTCGGCTTTGCCGGCGGGTCCGGGATCACGCCGGTCCTGTCGATCTTGCGCGGCGTTCTGGGGCGGGAGCCGTTGGCCCGGTTCACCCTGGTCTATGCCAACCGGGCCGTGAACACGATCATGTTCCGGGAGGAGATTGAGGACCTGAAGAACCAGCACATGGGCCGGCTGTCGGTGATCCATGTGCTGGAGGCCGATGCCGGCGACATCGATTTGTTCCGGGGCCGGGTCGATCGCGACAAATGCGCGGAGTTGTTCCGCACCTGGATCGACATCGCGACGGTCGATTACGCGTTCATCTGCGGGCCGGAGCCGATGATGCTGGCGATCGCGGCCAGCTTGAGGGACCACGGCCTGGACGAGGGGCGGATCAAGTTCGAGCTGTTCGCCAGCGCCCAGCCTGGCCGGGTCGCCCGCAAGCCCGCCGCCGCCGCCGAGGCGGGCGGGGCCAAGGCCTGCCGGGCGACCGTGATGCTGGATGGCACCGCGCAGACCCTGGCCATCCCGAAGGATGGCACCACGGTGCTGGAAGCGGCCCTGGCCGACCGGATCGACGTGCCCTATGCGTGCAAGGCCGGCGTGTGCTCCACCTGCCGGGCCAAGATTGTCGAGGGCGAGGTCGAGATGATCGCCAACCACGCGCTGGAGGATTACGAGGTCGCGCGCGGCTATGTGCTGACCTGCCAAAGCGTGCCGGTGACCGACACCGTGGTGGTCGACTATGACCAGTGACCCCGCCCCGCCCGCCGCCGGCGCGAGCATGGGCCTTGAGCAATATCTGGCCCAGGGCGGCGTGCTGACGGCACCGGCCAATGCCCCGCCCCGCTACCGGGCCGAGCTGATGCGGCTGATGGCCCGCTTCGTCGATTCCAGTCTGGCCGGGTCGGCGGGGTTCGCCGATGTGATCAATCAGGCGCCCGGGTTGAAGGCCCGCATCGCCGCCAGCCGCATCGTTCTGGAGAAGACCGACCACGCCGAACGGGTGCTGGCGGTCATGGCCGGCTTCGGCGCCGATACCGGGCGCTATGCCACCCGCCATCCGTGGGCCGCCCGCTTGGCCCGGGACACGGCACCGGGGGTGGTGGGCGATGGCCGGGACATGCGCCTGGCGGTGTTCCATTACCCCTTGGCCGGCTGGGCCGATGCGGTGACCATGAATGTGCTGATGGGCCGGGCGGTGGTCCTGCAGCTGACCGATCTGGCGCTGGTCTCCTACCAGCCATTGGCCGAAGCGTTCCGGGCCATTCTGCCGCGCGAGCGCCGCCACGCGGATTTGGGCGAGGAGGGATTGCGGGCGCTGATGGCGGACCCCGCCCAGGCCGAGACCGTGGCCGCCTCGGTCGGGTATTGGTGGCCCCGGGTGGAGGCCAGCTTCGGCCCCGATGATCCGGGGCGGTTCGCGCAGCTGCGGGGCTATGGCCTGCGGCGGGTCGCCAATGCGGCGCTGGCGCGGCGGTGGCGGGGGGAGATGGCGGCCCTGTTGGGCGCATTGGGCGTGCCGCACCCGCCGTGACCCTGCACAGAAATGCCGCAGGTGTTCGGCGCCGCACCCCGGATTTGGGTGCATTGCACAAAAAAGCCGCATCGCAATGGCGCCCAACGGTGTTGGGGGGATTGCGTCCCGGAACCAATGAAGGTTTTATACCCAGGCAGTATGCGTGGACGGCATGGCCGAACCGCGTGTCGGCGCAGAAAAACGAACGTGAACAGGGCAGTGCAACAAAGGGGGGCGCATGGTCGTCCACGGCTTCCGCATGGCGGGAGCAGCCGGATCTTTTCGAGGCCAAACGGGTGCCATTGGACATGCGGTTGGCGGGTCTGACCGGCCGGCGCCGCGGTGGGTCCGGGCCGCACGCTGGCCCCGGCCGAGGGCGTGCCCGATCCCGTTCGCGCCCATGACCCGATCGGCACACCCCATGCAGCGGCCGCGATCGCCCGCGGCCCAGCCGAAAGCATCCCGATGAGCCAAACCGAGTCCGACCATTTCGTGGAATTCAGCCGCGTCCAGAAAAGTTACGATGGCGAAACGCTGGTCGTGAAGGATCTGAATCTGGCGATCGGCAAGGGTGAGTTCTTGACCATGCTGGGCCCGTCCGGGTCCGGCAAATCCACCTGCCTGATGATGCTGGCGGGTATCGAGACCGACACCAACGGCCAGATCCTCCTGGACGTGCAGGAGATCAACAACATCCCGCCCCAT
>CAYNRD010000234.1:0-4499 GCA_964399515.1 uncultured Mycobacteriaceae bacterium
CGCCCGCCACCACGGCGAAGCCCTTGCCGGCGTCGCCGGCCCGGGCCGCCTCGATGGTGGCGTTCAGCGCCAACAGATTGGTCTGCTCGGCGATGTCGTTGATCAGCGACACCACCTCGCCGATTTTCTGGGCCGCACTGGTCAGGCTGGAGACCGCCTCCCGGGTTTGGTTGGACTGGGCGACCGCGTCGTCGGAGACTTGGGAGGCCGTCGACACCTGCCGGCTGATCTCCTGGACCGAGGCCGCCAGATCCTGCGTCGCCGAAGACAGGGAGCGGACCTTGTCCGAGGTCTGGGAGGAGCGGTCGGCCGCCGAGGTGGCTTCGTTGGTGACCTGATCGATGCTGGCCGCGATCTCCACCAGGTCGGTTTCGATCTGGCGCTGGGCGGCGCGCTGCTGGGACAGGCGCTTGGTCTCGGTGATGTCCGTGGCCAGCTTGATCACCTTCAGCACGGTGCCCCGCCAATCCAGCACCGGGGTGTAGGTGGCCTGCAGCCAGATCTCCCGCCCGCCCTTGGCGACCCGGCGCACCTGGCCGGACTTGTGCTCACCCCGCGCCAGGTCCTGCCAGAACGCCCGGTACTCTGGGCTGGCGGCGTCCTCGGCGGGCATGAACAGGCGGTGGTGCTGGCCGACCAGTTCCCGCTCGGAATAGCCCATCGCGGCCAGGAAGTTGGCGTTCATGGCCAGGATGGTGCCATCGGGCTTGAATTCAATCACCGCCTGGCTGCGGTCGATCGCCTGCAGCTGGCTGGCCGCGTCCAGGGCGAGCAGCTTGTCCGCCGTCACGTCCGAGGCCAGCTTGACCACCCCGGTCACCGCACCGGACGCGTCCTTGACCGGCGTGTAGGCGGCCCTGATCCAGACATCCTGGCCCCGCTTGCCGATCCGGCGAAACTCACCCGTGCGCGGCGTGCCCGCCCGCAAATCGGCCCACAGGGCGGCGTAGGCGTCCGATGCCGCCTCCTCGGGCAGGACGAACATGCGGTGATGCTTGCCGACCACCTCATCGGCGGCATAGCCCATGGCCGCCAGGAAATTGTCATTGGCGGACAGGATTGTGCCGTCGGGCGAGAACGTGATCATGGCCAGGGAATTGTCGATCGCCAGCAACAGATTGCGATCGGCGCGGGATTTTGCGGTGCTGAACATTGGCGGGGACGTCCTAGTTCCAAACGGGCGAGACTTTTACCAGGGGTTGTGGAAACATAAAAGCAATAGAATAGGGGACAGAGGATACTTTCTATTTTTGGGGGATCAGTCTAAGGTTAGCATTCAAAGCGATCGGATGCAGTTCGTTTATTCGATAATCATGAAATACTGTCGGACGCCCCATACAGACGATAGATCGTCAAGCTTTCCGACCGGCCGCGCAGGGCGTGGGTGCCAATACTTTCGGTCAGGAACGCCGCGCGCAGCTGGGCTCGGGTTCGCTCGCTGATCAGGATCACCGTTGGGCCGCCCGGGTCCCGCACGGTCCGGCCGAGGGATTCGATGCGGTTGCCGGCGTTCACCGTATCGCCGACGATGGTGTAGTTCATCCGTTCGGCGGTGCCGATGTTGCCGACCACCACCGTCCCCGTATGCAGGCCGATGCGCAGCCGCACCGGCGGCAGCCCGTGCGCGGCGCGGTCCCGGTTGTCGGCCTCGCTCGCGTCCGCGATCGCCAGCGCCGCCCGGCACGCCCGCTCGGCATGGTCGGTCAGGGTCTCCGGAGCACCCCAGAACGCCATCAGGGAATCGCCGATATATTTATCGACCGTGCCGCCCTCCGCCTCGACCGCCTGGGTCAAGATCTGGAAATGCTGGTTCAGGAACCGGGCCACCTCCACCGCCGGGCTGTCCTCCGACATCTGGGTGAAGCCGACGATGTCGGTGAACATCACCGTCAGCTCCCGCTCCTCGGACCGGATGGTGGCATGGATGCCGTCGCCAGCCAGCCCTTCGCCAACCAGGCGGCGGACCAGGCGCTTGGGCACATAGGTCTCGAACCAGACCAGGCCGCGGATCATGGCGTTGAAGGCGCGGGCCTGGTCATCCAATTCCCGGAACCGGCTGGGCGGCAGGGCCGTGACCCGGCCGAATTCCAGGCCGGCCAAGGCCTTGGACCGTTCGGACAATTCCCGGATCGGCCGGGCCACCGCCCGGCCCAACAGCACGGCGGCCAGCACCGCCAGCACCGAGACGATCAGCGCCGCCACGATGGACATGAACAGGCGCTGCAGTTCCACGGTCACCGTCTCGGACGGGAAGTGAACCCCCAGATACAACGGCTGGTCAGCGTAGCCGTCGATCCGCTTCAGAAGGAACACCCGCTCCGCGCGGTCTGCCGCCCGACGGATCCACCCGGCCTCCGCCCCGTCCAAGTTGACTTCATCGGCCGGCTCCAAATCCCAAACATGGCCCAGCCACGGGTCTTCCACCTCCCACAGGGTGGGCAACGGCTTGTCCTGGGACAGGCCGCCGATCTCCCGGTACTGGGCCAGGGTTGGGTGGGCCAGCACCCCATGCCGGCCATACAGAAGGAACGGCACGCTGCCATAACGGTCGGCCTGCTCGCCATCGGCGCCCAATTCGACCATCAGCTGGGACAACTCCCGCACCGAGACCGAGGACACGAGCATGCCACCGAAGCCACCGTCCCGGATGATCGGGTGCCGCGCGTTCAGGACCGAGGTGACCACCGGATTGACGTAGACCAACTCCCCCCAATGGGCTCCCTGGTCCGGGGTAAAGCGGGCGGCGCCGCGCTCGAACACGGCCCGGTCCACCTCCGATTGATCGATCAGGAATTCGATGTCCTGGCCGCCGGCCCGGTACACCCCCATCTCCACCCCTGCTCGATCGTAGAGCAGCAAGGCCGCCACCTGCGGCGCCGCCGCCAAGGCGGCGGTCAGGAACGGCTCCGCCTGGGCGGGGTCCAGCAGGTCCACGGCGCCGTCCCGGTCCCGTGCCGCCAGGAACACCAGTTGATCGGTCGCGGTGTCCAGATAGGTGCGGGTGAAGCCGCCCAGGGTATCGATCAGCAGATTGGCGTTGCGGGTCAGCAGATCGCGGGTGTTAGCGGCGCTGACCAGCACCGTGATCGCCAGCACCACGGCCACCGCCACCAAGCCGCCAATGGCCAGGGCCAGCACGCCGGCAAGCGGCAAGGTTCGGCGCTCCTTCGGCGCCCCGGCCCCGGCCAGGGGTTCGGGTTGGGCGGCGGGCTTGGCGGGCAGGGGCGCGCCGCCGGTCAGCCCGGCATCCACGGTCATGCCTCGCTCTTCGACACCATCCGGCCCATGGGGCGACCGCCCAAAATGTGGACGTGCAGGTGAAACACCTCCTGGTGGCCGTGGGCGCCGGCGTTGGAGATCAGGCGCCACCCGGTCGCCTTGACGCCGGCCTTGTCGGCGACCTGGCCGACCAGACGCACGTAATCGGCGATTTCGGCATCGGATGCCGTGGCCGCGAAGTCATCCCAATTGACATAGGCGCCCTTGGGGATCACCAGGATGTGCACCGGCGCCTGGGGTTGGATATCCTCGAACGCCAAGGCGTGGTCGGTTTCCGCCACTGTCTTGCAGGGGATCTCGCCGCGCAGGATCTTGGCGAAGATGTTGTTCGGGTCATAGGCCATGGCCGCCCCCTTCGGGCTATGGGATGGGTCAGGGTTTGCGGCCATCCTCGCCGCGCGCGGCCTTCTCGGCAATGCCGCCGATGCCCTCCCGGGCGGCCAACGCCGCGCGGACATCATCCGGTGATACCCCGGCATCGGCCCACAACACCAGCAGGTGATACATCAGATCAGCGCTTTCCTGGATCAGCGCGTCCCGATCATCGGCCACGGCGGCGATCACCGCCTCCACCGCCTCCTCCCCGGTCTTCTGGGCGATCTTGTGCCGGCCGCGGGCGAACAGCTTGGCGGTGTAGCTGGCGGCGGGGTCGCCGCCGCGCCGTGCCGCGATCACCGTGAACAGCCGGTCGATGATGTCCTGGGTGTCTGGGGGGACGTCGGGGGTGGCATCAGCCATGTCAGGTCATCCGAACCGGAATGCCGGCTTGGGCCAGATGGCGCTTGGCCTCGCCGATCGAGTGGTCGCCGAAATGGAAGATGCTGGCGGCCAGCACCGCGGCGGCACCGCCGTCCCGCACCCCGGCGACCAGATCATCCAAACAGCCGACACCCCCCGACGCGATCACCGGCACGCCGACCCGGTCGGCGATTGCCCGGGTCAGGGCCAGATCGAAGCCCGACCGGGTGCCGTCCCGGTCCATGGAGGTCAGCAGGATTTCGCCCGCGCCGTACGCGGTCACCGTGTCGGCGAAGCCCAGGGCATCGATGCCGGTGGCCGTACGCCCGCCATGGGTGAAGATCTCCCACCGGCCCGGAGCCGTCGCCTTGGCGTCGATGGCGACCACGATGCACTGGCTGCCGAACTTCTCCGCCGCCTCGGCCACGAAGCCCGGGCGCCGGCCGGCGGCGGTGTTGATCGAGACCTTGTCGGCGCCGGCC
>CAYNRD010000235.1:0-4489 GCA_964399515.1 uncultured Mycobacteriaceae bacterium
CGGCGAAGATGTCACGGACGACGCGCACCGCCAGATCGGCCTCCTGGAAGACGGGCGCGGGAGCCTGCGTCTCCTTGGCTCGGCGGAGGATCACCTCGTTCAGCTTGTGCAGGTAGTCGAGATCACGCTGGAGCTCGGACGCCCCGGCGCCGTGTGCAGCCGTGCGGACGATCGCGCCACCTCCGCGGACATCCAACCCGGCTGCGGCCTTGCGCAACCTCCCCCGCTCGTCGTCTGCGAGCCTGCGGCTGACACCGACGCCGCTGCATGACGACGGCCGCATGGACCATCTGGTGGCGGCGTTGATGGATGTGTGGGCACGGCTGGACATCCGCCGCGACCAGTGACCGGCCCAGGCTGCGGGGCGGGTGGGCGTTTCCGCTCGTTCCTTGGGTTTTGGGCATAGCATCTCGCCGTCATCGCCGATTGCATTGCAATCAATGCAAAACGAGCAACGCAGAGGGTTGATGACCCGGGTCGCGGTGTAGCTGTGGACCGGCGCACCCAGGCGAGCGCGCTATCGGCGGAGTTTGGCCCGCGCCCCCCTGCTGGTACCGGGGTGTCCGACAGCGGACAGCCGGGACGCTCGATTAAGGTCCGGCCGCCACGCGCACCTGGTTTCGCTGTTAGGACCCCATGACCTGGAGAGGTGCTACGAGCCGCGATCGTCGCCGGCCACGCCCTGCCCGTCAGACCAACTCGTCCATGGAGCGGCGGACGACGGCGACGATCTCGTTCTCGTAAGGGGCGTCGGCGCCGTCCGGCGCGCCCAGCACCAGCCGCAGTTCAATCGCCGTGGTCGGCACGTAATGGGCGATCTTGTCCAGATCTTCGGTGGTCAGGATTCGCTCCGCCGCCTCTCCGGTGTTGCGGGCCATGTCCCGCCGCCACGCCTTCAACTCATTGGCGATAACGCTGGCGATCTGGGCCGATTCCTCACTGGACTTATCATCGTGGAACAGAACCAGGATCTGCCAAGCCCCGTCACCATGGGCGGTCTCGATCCGCTCGACCTTGGCCGTGCGCAGGAAATTGGCCAGGGCTTCCTCATCGGCGGCCGTGCTGTCGCCGCCGCGGATCTGAAAGGCGCGTGCACGCAACCTCAGCGGGGGTGGCCCCAGCAAACCAACGGGCGGGCTGGGGCGGGGGCATCAGCGCCCCACAGCCGTACCCCGGTATCGGTAAACATTTTGTCAGCGTCCGATACCGCCCGCGGGCCGGCTTTGGCGCCCCAAGGCCAGGGTGGCCGTTACCAACCCCGAAAATGTGCATTTGTAAAGGCTTTGCCGCCCGCCAACCCCCGGTTTGGCGTCACGGATACAACCGTTCCGTGCGCCAGTCCTGGCCCTGCCGGTGGTAGACCAGCCGATCATGCAGGCGAAACGGCTGATCACGCCAGAATTCGATCCGGTCCGGGATGACCCGGAACCCGCTCCAATGGGGCGGGCGAGGAACCGCCGCCAGACCGTAGCGCGCCGTCACCGCCGCCACCTGGCCCAACAATTCGGCCCGGCCGGACAGGGGCCGGGATTGCTTGCTGGCCCAAGCGCCCAATTGGGACCCGCGCGCCCGGCTGGCGAAATAGGCGTCGGCCTCCGCCGGCGTGACCGGTTCCACCGCCCCTTCCACCCGCACCTGGCGTTTCAGGCTCTTCCAATGGAAGCACAGCGCCGCGACCGGGTTTTCGGCCAGTTGGCCGCCCTTGCGGCTGTCCAGATTGGTGTAGAAGACAAAGCCGCGGGCATCGACATCCTTCAACAGCACCATGCGCGCTGACGGTCGCCCGGCGCCATCGACGGTCGCCAGGGTCATGGCGTTGGCGTCGTTGGGCTCGGTCTTGCCGGCCTCCTCCAGCCAGGTGCGGAACAGGGCGATCGGGCTGTCCGCGGCGGGCATCGCCTCGCCGGGGTTGGGGATCGGGTCGTGGGTGTCGGTCGGGGTTTGCATGGCGGATGATCTGGGGTGCGGGGGCCGGCGCGGACAGCGCTCGCAGGCGGAATTTAGGGTGCCGGGGGGGCGACCGCCATCGGCAGTGCTTTTTCCCGGCCGTCTTTAACGCTATCTAGACGCCCGGACCCCCGTGCCCAACCGCCCCGGTCGCTATGACGAGCCCCCATTGATGCGCGATCCCTATGCCACGCTTGGCGTTTCCAAATCCGCCAGCCAGGACGAAATCAAGAAAGCCTATCGGGGGTTGGTCAAGGAATACCATCCGGACGTGAACCCGGGCGACAAGATCGTCGAACAACGCTTCAAGGAGGTCACGGCCGCCTATGAACTTTTGGGCGATCCGGCCAAGCGCGCGCGGTTCGACCGGGGCGAGATCGATGTGGAGGGGCGCGAGAAGGGTTTTGGCGGCGGCTTCCGAACCCGGCGCGATCGCGGCGGGTTCGGCGGTGCGGGCGGGTTCGGCGGGGCCGCCGGCGCCGGGCCGGCGGGCGGCTTCAACGCCCAGGACATCTTCGATGACCTGTTCGGCCGCGGCGGCTTCAAGGCCAAGGGCACCGACGTCTCCTACTCGATCACGGTGGAGTTCATCGACGCCGCCCGGGGCACGCGCCGGCGCCTGGGCCTATCCGACGGGGCGGAGATCGAACTGGCGATCCCGCCCGGCACCGAGAACGGCCAGGTGCTGCGCCTGAAGGGCAAGGGCCTGCCCGGCATGGGCGGCGGCGAGGCCGGCGACGCTTTGGTGGAGGTGCTGGTCAACCCGCATCCCAATTTCGAACGCCGGGGACAGGACATCCATATCGAGGTTCCAATCACCCTGAAGGAGGCGGTCCTGGGCGCCAAGATCGAGGTGCCGACCATCCAGGGCCGGGTTTCGGTCAAGGTGCCCAAGGGGGCCAATTCGGGCACAAGCCTGCGCCTGAAGGGCAAGGGCATCCCGGCCCGGCGCACCGGCGGCACCCCGGGCGACCATTACGTCAAGCTGACCGTGGTCCTGCCGGACACCCCCGACGACGCGCTGATGGAGTTCGCCGCCTCCTGGGAGCCGAAGACCCCCCACAACCCGCGCAAGAAAGCGGGTCTGGAATAGCTACCGGGCGATCATCCGCCCAAGCGCCACGTCCAGGCTTCGGCGCATGGCGTCGGCCGCCTGAACCAACACCTCCTTGGCCTGGCCCGGCCCTTCGGATGCCGCGGGCGGCCGCCAGCCCAAGGCCACCGCCAGATCATAGAGAGTGACGGTGTCCAAGTCCCGGGTCAGCACCCAGACCCCGGCCTCGGTCCGGGCGACCCAGCCCAGCGCCTCCAACGGCGCCAGCACACCGGGGTCCCCCTCGTCATCGGGCAACGCCATGCCGGTCCCGCGACGGGCCGCCTCCAGCCGGGCCAGCAGCACCAAGGCCCGGGACAGGTCCGCCTCGGCGCCGGCGGCCTCGGGCGCCCCGTCGGCGGCCTGGCGCGCGCGGCCGGCCCGCCAATCCGGCAAGGCGGCGGCGACCACCGCCCCCACCATCACCGAGGCCCAAACCAGATACAGCCAGATCAAGGTGATCGGCACGGCGGCCAAGGCGCCGTAAATGGTCTGATAGGCGGGAAACGCCCGGACATACGCGGTGAAACCATGGGCGCCCAGATGGCTCAGGACCGTGACCACCACCGCCCCCACAACCGCATCCCAGACCGCCACCTCCCGGTTCGGGATCGCCCGGAACACCAGGGTGACCGCCGCCACCATCATCAGTGCCGGCAGCGCCGTTTCCAGCAGTTCCAACCCGGCCGCCGCCACCGAGCCCTCAAGCCCCGCCCGGACAACCGCCCGGTCCAAGGTCACGCCAAGGGATAGGCCGACCCCCAGCAGCAGCGGCACCACGGTCAACACCATCCAGTAATAGGGGACGCGCACCTTCAGGGACCGTCGCCGCTCAACCCGCCAGACCGTGTTCAGGGCGTTATCGATGTTCGAGAGCAGCAGGACCGACGTCACCATCAGCCCGATGATGCCCACCGCGGTCAGGTTGCCGGCCTGGCGGGCGAACCCCTCCAGATATTCGGTCACCTGGCCGCCGGCCTGGGGGACCAGCGATTGGGTGATCAGCGCCCGGATTTGCTCCTCCACCGGGTCGAAGGCCGGAAACGCCTGCAACACGGAAAACGCGATGGTCAGCACCGGTATCAGCGACAAAAGCGTGGAATAGGTCATTGCCGCCGCCGCCTGGGCACAGCGATCCGCCAGGAACCGTCGTGCCGCGAAGCGCGCGAAATCCCAAGCCAGACGGACCCCGGCCCCACCCCAAGCCGGTCCGGCCACCGGCGCCAGCCAGCCACTGCCTGTCGTCATCATCGCCCCCTTGGCGCCGCCCCGACGCGGCCCTCCGGAGCCGGAGTTTACGTCGCCCCCCAAGCCTCTTGTCAAATCGGCCCCGGCCGCCTTAGGTGACAGTTTATTGAAACCGCCCTGCCAACGTATGCGGGACCGGCGATCCGGCCGGCGTCCGCGCCCCCGTTTGCACGCCCCGAGACTCGAAAGCCCAAGGCACCG
>CAYNRD010000236.1:0-4477 GCA_964399515.1 uncultured Mycobacteriaceae bacterium
GCCCACCTTCAGCCCCAGATCCCACAGGGTGGACAGCATGCTTTCCACCAGCTGTTCCACCCGGGGGGTCTGCTTGTAGGGCAGCAGGAACAACAGATCGATGTCCGAAAACGGCGCCATCTCCCCCCGGCCATAGCCGCCCACCGCCACGATGGCGTATTGCTCGCCCGAGGTTGGGTTGGGGCTTGGATACAGGTGCCGGTCCTGGAACGCGGCCAGGGTCAGGATCACCTGGTCGATCAGATAGGCCTGCGCCATCACGCAGGCGTCGCCGTCATTGCTGGCCAGAAAGCGGGACTGGATCACGGCCCGGCCCCGGTCCAGCGCCGCGCGCAAGCATGCCAGGACCGCTGTGCGCCGGTCGGCCTCGGCTTTGAGGGCCAGGGGCGCCAGCTCGGCCGCGAGGCGCTCGGGCTCGATGATTTGGCTGGGCCGAACCGGTGCCGCCAGGGGAGCCGGCAGGGGCAATGGCGGCTCGGCAGCCGGATTGGTCTGCCCGAAATTGAAAACCGCGAACATGCGCGAGCGCTCCCCCTGGCACGGCGACGGGGCAAAGTGTCCGCCAAATTGCCGTGGCCCGCAACAGCGGCCGTTGGCCGCTGCCGTCTAGACATAAACTTTGGGTTTATTTTTGCGATGTGTCGGGCGCGGTCAGCGGGCCTTGATCTGCTGCAAGACCTCCAGCAGGGCCATCATCACCGGCTTCAACTGCTCTTGGATCGAGGGCTCGTCGCTGGCGGCCATCGACATGTTCTGCACGGTCAGCAACAGGGATGGCAACACCGCCAGGCGATCCTCGGCGTCGTTGGCCTTCTCCGTCAAAACGTTCAGTCTTTCAACAATATCATCGATCTTGATTGTCAGTGTATCGAGCCGTTCCACGATTTGGGCCATGGTCGCGGCCTGCTTGCGGCTGCCGCTGGACGCCACGGTGGCGGCGGTTTCCGGGTCCAGGACCACGCGCCAGGTTCCGTCGCTGCCCTTGAACCCGGCCATGCGGCCCCGTTGCAGGCGCTTGCGCAAGGTCTCGACATTGATGCCGAGAATTTCCGCCGCGTGGCCGATCTCAAACCCGACCTGTCCATCGGACAGTTCCGGGCTCTGCGCCACGGGAAGGGTTTCCGTCATGGGGGGCTCATGTCCTGGTCAAATTCCGGTCGAGCCTAGCGCTTTTCCCCATGATTCGTCCAGTTTTTCGACCGTCGGCCTGGACGTGTCCGTCCAGGAGGGACCGATGTCCGATACAGCCCGGACTCCCGCAGGTCGGGTCTGTCATGTCTAGACCGGTGCCGGGAATCCCGCTAAGGGGAAGGGCCATGGACAAGACCTTCACCGCCGTCTTCGCGCCGCCCGATCCGGCCGCACCCGCATCCGGGGCGCCCACGGGGCCCGCCGGCGCCGACGGCAAGCCCCGGTCGGCGAACGCGGTGCGGGTGGCGCGCCACAAGCAGCGGCGGGCCCAGCAAGGGTACCGGCAACTCAATGTGGTTGTGCCCGAGGAATGCCATGAGCTGTTCCGCACCCTGGCGGCCCGGCTGCGCTCGGGCCAGTCGATGACCGATGCCCTGTTCGATGTGCTGGCCGAACAATCGGCCAATCCGACCGCGCAGAAAGAGCACGAGCCGCCCAAGCTGCACTACCGCAAACGGGATCCGGACCCCCAGGCGGGCCTGGACCAGGACGACCCGCTGCTGGCCGACATGGGCGAGCGGCTGCGCGAGGTCATGCGCGCGGGCGGCATCAAGGCGATGGCTTTGCGTCGAATCCTCGGGTGACCGGCGCCTCGTCCAACAGCGCCCGCAGCCGGTACAGCGTCTCCAGCGCGTCCCGGGGGGAGAGCGCATCCACATCCAAGGCGCTCAGCTCCCGTTCCAACGCGGAGACCCGCTCGGGCGGCTGGGCATAGGTCACCTGGGACGGCGCCGGCGGGTCCGGCGGCCGCAGGGCGGAGAACAGGGGCAAGTCATCGGCGGGCGCCATGGCGGCCCCCCGTGCCGTGACCGGGCCGGCCTGGGCCTCCAACCGGTCCAGGATCTCCCCCGCCCGGGCCAGGACTGGTGCGGGCAGCCCGGCCAGGCGGGCGACATGCAGCCCGTAGGATTTGTCGGCCGTGCCGGGCGCCACCTCATGCAGGAACACGATGTCGTCCCGCCATTCCCGCACCCGCATGGTCCGGCAGGCCAGCTCCCCCAGGCGTCCGGATAGGGCGGTCAGCTCATGGAAGTGGGTGGCGAACACCGCCCGGCAGCGGGTGACATCATGCAGGTGCTCGACGGCCGCCCAGGCGATCGCCAAGCCGTCATAGGTGGCGGTACCCCGGCCGATCTCGTCCAGGATTACGAAGGACCGGTCGGTGGCCTGGTTCAGGATCGTCGCCGCCTCGACCATCTCGACCATGAAGGTCGACTGGCCGCGGGCCAGATCGTCCGACGCGCCGACCCGGCTGAAGATCCGGTCGATCACCCCCAGATGGGCGGCGCGGGCGGGCACATAGCAGCCGGCATGGGCCAGGATCGTGATCAGGGCGTTCTGGCGCAGGAAGGTGGATTTGCCCGCCATGTTGGGGCCGGTCAGCAGCCACAGGCGCCGGCCTTCGGACAAATCGCAGTCATTGGCGACGAAGGTGGCGCCGCCCTGGGCGGCCAGGGCCGCCTCGACCACCGGGTGCCGGCCGGCGGTGATTTCGAACCGGTGGCTGCGGTCGACTACGGGCCGGCACTGGCCCCGTTCGGCGGCCAAATCGGCCAGGGCGGTGGCCAGGTCGAACACGGCCAGCGCGTGCGCCTCCTCCAGGATCGGGCCGGCGGCGTCCAGAACCTCCCGGGCCAGCGCCGTGAACAGCGCCATTTCCCGGGCCAGCGCCGTCTCCCCCGCCTCGCCGATCGCCTGTTCCAAATCGCTCAGCTCGACGGTGGTGAAGCGGGTGGCGTTGGCCAGGCCCTGGCGATGGATGAACGGCCCGTCCGGGGCCGACAGCGTCTCGGCCTGGGCCGACGGCACCTCGATGAAGTAGCCCAGGATACCGTTGTGCTTGATGCGTAGCGCGCCGACGCCCGTCTCCTTGGCATAGCGCGCCTGTAGCCCGGCGATGACCTGCCGGCTGTTCTGTTGCAGCACCCGCGCCCGGTCCAAATCGGGGTCCTGGCCGTCGGCCACGAAGCCGCCGTCCCGGGTCAGCACCGGTGCTGGGTCGACCAGGGTGGCGGTGATCCGCTCGCCCAGGCCCGCCGATCGGCCCAGGCGCTGGGCGGCCTCGGCCAGGGCGTCCGGGGTGGCGGCGAGGGTGGGCCCCTGGGCCTGGAACCGGTCCCGGATCCGGCGGGCGCGTAGCAGGGTGGCGGCCACCTGGGCCAAGTCCCGGGGGCCGCCGCGCCCGGCCGACAGCCGCCCGACCGCCCGCTCCAGATCCGGGCATTCGGCCAGCAGGATACGGATGTCCGACCGTGCCGCCGGATCATCGACGAAATGGGTCACCGCATCCAGGCGGGCTTCGATCTCGGCGGGGTCGGTGGACGGTGCCGCCAGGCGCCGCGCCAGCAGCCGGGCGCCAGCGGCGGTCCGGGTGCGGTCGATGCAGTCCAGCAGGCTGCCCTTCCGGCCGCCCGACTGGCGTTCGACCAACTCCAGGTTGCGGCGGGTGGCGGGGTCTATGGCCATCAGGGCGTCGGCGGGCTGGCGGCGCGGCGGGCTCAGGCGCGGGCCGCCGCCCTTCTGGGTCAGCGCGATATAGTCGAACACCGCCCCCAGGGCCGAAAGCTCGGCCCGGTCGAAACTGCCGAAGCCGGCCAGGGTGGCGACACCGTAATGGTCGCAAAGGCGCTGTTCGGCGGTGGCCGATTGAAAGCGCTGGTCCTCGACCACGGTGGTGATCGCCGCATAGGGAGCCAGCATCGGTGACAGGGTGGCCGATTTCGCCACCCTGTCGGCGATGATCAGCTCCGCCGGGCTGACCGTCGCCAGGGCCTGGGCCAGGGCCGCGGTCGGCGCCGACTGCACCCAGACCTCGCCCGTCGAGATGTCGGCGGCGGCGATCGCCACGGCCTTGGCCTGATCGGGCGGCCCCATCACCGCGACCGCGGCCAGGTAATTGTTGGCCCGCGCCTCCAGCAGCGCGTCCTCGGTCAGCGTGCCAGGGGTGACCACCCGGATCACGTCCCGTTTGACCAGAGTCCGGCCGCGGCGCTTCTTGGCCTCCTCGACGCTTTCGACCTGCTCGCAAATCGCCACCTTGAAGCCCTGGCGGATCAGCCGGGCCAAGTACCCCTCATAGGCGTGGACCGGCACCCCGGCCATGGGGATGTCCTGGCCCTTGTGTTGGCCGCGCCGGGTGAGCGTGATGTCCAAGGCGGCCGCCGCCACCCGGGCATCCTCGAAGAACAGCTCATAGAAATCGCCCATGCGAAAGAACAGCAGGCAGTCCGGATGCTGGGCCTTGGCCTCCTCCACCTGGCGCAGCATCGGGCTGTCGGCCGGGTCG
>CAYNRD010000237.1:0-4468 GCA_964399515.1 uncultured Mycobacteriaceae bacterium
CGGTGGGTATGGTCGCGACATGACCAGCGTTGAAGAATTGCGGTACGACCAACTCGTCGAACGGGCCTTGCGCAGCGTCGTGCGCGACGCGTTGCAACAGGTCGCCGATCACCGCCTGCCGGGCGAACACCACTTCTACATCACCTTTTCGACCCAGCATCCGGGGGTGTCGATCCCGGATTACCTGCGGGAGCAGTACCAGGATGAGATGACCATCGTCCTGCAATACCAGTTCTATGATCTGGAGGTGGATGACGAGCGGTTCGCGGTCTCCTTGTCGTTCAACAACCAGAGCCAGCGCCTGGAGATTCCCCTGGCGTCGATCAGCACCTTCGCCGACCCATCGGTGAACTTCGCCCTGCAATTCCAATTGCTGCCGGGCGACGATGACGACGAGAGCGAGGCGGACCTGGCCGATGACGCACCCGCCGATGGGGTGGCGGGCGATGGGCCGGTCGCCGCCCTGGCCCCGCCCGAGGGTGGGGTGGCCAACAGCCCCGGCACCGGCGACGACGGCGGCGACAACGTGGTCACCCTGGACAGCTTCCGGAAGAAATGAGCGGACGCGCCCGCCGGCTCACACCCGGCGGCGGGCGGCCAGCAGGCGGAACGGCGCCTCGAACACCCGATTGACGGTTCGGATCGGCCCGCCGATCGCCTTGCCGACCGACAGCACGGTTTCGATCTGCCGATCCAGGAACGCCGAGGTCTGGGCGTGGCCTTCGGACCGGTCGGCCAGCCAGAACATCAGGGTCGATACCACCACGCCCGACAGCAAGCCGCGCTTGGTGTAGTGATTGTAATCGGTGGCCGTGTCGCCCGCGGCCCGCCACATGGCGTCGACCGTGGCGTACAGGATGCCGGGCGCGATCATGGCGTTCTTGGGCAACACCAGGCTGCCGAAGGATCGGCGCACCGCCTCCCGATAGGGTTCCAGGATCTCAAGCCGGGTACGCACCGCCAGGGTGATCTTATCCCGGACCCGCATGGTGTCGAACCCCTCGGTCTCCGCCAGCGTCGCCAGCATGCGGTCGTCGGCCCATTGGCTGAACCGGCGCAGCACGTCCCGCATGCCGCCGGGAAAGGCGATTTCGGCCCGGGCGTCGTCACTGGCATCGATCGCCTGCCGCAGGGCCCGGTTGCTCCAGCCGTCGAACGCGACATTATCCAGGATCGCCAGCATCAGCTCGGTTCGGAATTCGGGCATCGGCTTGGGCTCGGTCATCGGGCGTCACGGCTCCATCGGTGTCTGGGGTCTGGTGATCTACGAGGTGGTGCGCTTGCCGGTCGGTGGCAAGCGCATGGGGCCATGCCAGCCGGTCCAGGTACAAGACCCCGTTCAGGTGATCGACTTCATGCTGGATCAGCCGGGCCAACAGCCCGTCCGCCGCCCCCTCGATCCGGGCGCCGGCACAATCGACCCCCCAATAGCGAATGTGGCGCGGCCGGCGCACCAGGCCGCGATAGCCCGGGATCGACAGGCACCCTTCCAAGGCATCGGCCAAGCCCGGCCCCACCGGCGCACAGCCCGGGTTGACCAGGATCTGGATCGGCGCCGATTTCGCCCCGCTTCGGCCCTCCGCGCCCAACAGGCGGAACACGATCACCCGGCGGGACCGCCCCACTTGCGGGGCCGCCAGGCCGATACCGGGCGCCGCCGCCATGGTCTGGGCCATGTCCTCGGCCAAGGATACCACCTCCGGCGCGGTCGGATCGGGGACCGGAGCCGCCCGCGCGCGCAGGACCGGGTGGCCCAAGGTGACGATGTCCAGGATCGGCATGGGCGGGGCCTCCGTGATGCCTCTTCCCCAGAGGGGCCGGGCCATGCTAAACACTCTGCAAATCATTGGCGAGGCACTGGCTTGGGCGGCCGCATGGGCGCTCAAACTCGGCCTCCTTTTGTCGTTTGTCGGGGCATGCGCCCCCGAAGCCACCTGGCCAAGGCGCCGCCTGCGGCCACCAACACAGCGGGAAGGAGCTGTCTGCACGTGCAGGTTCAAGTACGCGACAATAATGTTGACCAGGCGCTGCGCGCCCTGAAGAAGAAAATGCAGCGCGAGGGCATTTTTCGGGAAATGAAGCTGCGCCGCAACTATGAAAAGCCGTCGGAAAAGCGGGCGCGGGAGAAGGCCGAGGCGGTGCGCCGCAGCCGGAAACTGCTGCGCAAACGCCTGGAGCGCGAAGGCTACTGAGCCGCCCCGCCCCAGATTCGGCACACAGGGCGCATCCGCGCGCTTGGCGGCGGTCCGACGGGACCTGCTCCAGCGGGACAGTCGATCCGGCGGCTCTGTGATCCGGCAATCCGCCGAACGGAAATTGGTTTGTCGGCACAAGCCCGGTGGGAGCAAGGTGGCATGACATCCTGTGCTGTTCTCGGAACCCGCCCGCCATGCCCGATCACACCCCGCCGCCCCGATCCCACGCCTATACCCCCGACGCCCGCAACCAATCGGTTCTGATCGGCGTCAATGACCAAGTGGTGCCCCGCGACCAGGCCGTGGTCAGCGTGTTCGATTCGGGCTTCATGTTGGGCGACGGGGTCTGGGAAGGCCTGCGCCTAAAGGGCGGGGTGCTGATCTTCCTGAAGCAGCATTTGGACCGGCTGTGGCAGGGCGCCAAGGCCCTGGACATGGCCTTGGATTTCACCAAGCGGCAGTTGGCCGACCGGATCTATCGCCTGGTCGACGCCAACGGCATGACCGATGACGTCCATATCCGCCTGATGGTGACCCGGGGCGTCAAGTCCACCCCCTATCAGCATCCCCGGGTCACGGTGACCGGGCCGACCGTGGTGATCATCCCCGAATGGAAGATCCCCAGCCCGGAGACGGCATCGAACGGCCTGACCCTGCACACCGTGCACATCCGGCGCGGCGCCCCCGATGTGCAGGACCCGATGTGGAACAGCCATTCCAAGCTGAACTGCATCGCCGCCTGCATCCAGGCCGACAAGGCCGGCGCGGACGAGGCCCTGATGCTGGACCCGCACGGGTTCGTCGCCACCTGCAACTCCACCCATTTTTTCGTGGTGCGCGGCGGCGCCGTCTGGACCTCGACACCGAAATACCGCCTGCATGGCATCACCCAGGACATGGTGATCGCCGCGGCCCGCGATGCCGGCATTCCGGTGGAAGAGCGCGATTTCAGCCTGACCCAGGCCTATGACGCCGATGAGGCGTTCTGCACGGGCACCTTCGCCGGCCTGGTGCCGGTGCGGGTCCTGGACGGGCGCACCGTCGGCGACGGTGCGGTGCCAGGGCCCATGGTCACCCGCCTGCGCGCGCTCTATGCCCAGCGGGTGGCGGCCTGCGTCGCCCAGGGCCGGTATGCGGGACTGGCGCCATGACCGTCCGCATCGCCATGTGGTCGGGGCCGCGCAACATCTCGACGGCCCTGATGCGCAGCTTTGAAAATCGGCCCGACGCCACGGTGGTGGATGAGCCATTCTACGGCCATTACCTGGCCCGCACCGGCGCCGACCATCCGGGCCGGGAGGATGTGATCGCGGCGATGGCGACCGATCCGGCCGCGATCGTCGCCGATCTGATGACGCCCCTGCCCCAGGGCCGGACGGTGCAGTATCAAAAACACATGACCCTTCACATGGATTTCACCGATCCGGGCCAGACGCCGTTCGACTGGCTGGGCGGCGTGGTCAACTGCTTTTTGATCCGAGCGCCCGAGCGGGTCTTGGCCAGCTATCTGAAGGCGCGCGGCACCGTCGGCCAGGATGATCTGGGCGCCTGGCAACAAACGCGCCTGTTCGAGATCGTGCGGGAGCGGACCGGTGCCGTGCCGCCGGTGTTGGACGCCGAGGATGTGCTGGCCGATCCCCGCCGGCGGTTGGGCGCCCTGTGTGAGGTGTTGGGCATCCCGTTCCTGGACGCCATGCTGTCCTGGCCCGCGGGCCCGCGGAACACCGACGGGGTGTGGGCGCGCCACTGGTACAAGGCGGTTGAAGCCTCGACCGGCTTCGCGGCCACGCCACCGGCCGATCCGGGCCAAGCCCTGACCGCCGACCATCGCCGGATCCTGGATGAGGCCCAGGGCCATTACGACGCGCTTCGGCGCCATCGCCTGGAGTGACCATGCCGGCCGCGAAACGGTTCCGCAGCGTCCGCAACGCCCTGGTCGCCCCCATGCGCCGCTATTACGGCACCGAACCCCGGGGCCTGGGCCAAAGGCTGGCCGCCCAGCTGGACTGCCTGGTCGCCGATGGCGGCTGGTTCCGGATCCTACACCGGAACCTGGCCGAATTCGCCCCCGGTGCCTGGCGGTCCAACCAGCCCCTGCCCCACCAGATCACCGGCTGGGGCCGGCGCCAGGGGGTGAAGACGATTGTCAATTTGCGCGGGGCAAAGCCGAACGGCTCGACCGTGCTGGTGCGGGCGGCGGCGGCGCGGACCGGCATACGCCTGATCGACCATCAGCTGAAATCCCGGGAGCCGCCCTCCCACGCGGTGCTGGT
>CAYNRD010000238.1:0-4462 GCA_964399515.1 uncultured Mycobacteriaceae bacterium
CCACCGCCCTCCCCCCGTGGGTGTCGGGCGGTGGGAGCCGTGGCAATCCAGGTTTGTTTTGCAAAACAACACTCTGGATTGCCACGGACCTTCAAGCCCCGCGATGGGACGGGTCCATACGCCGTGTGCTCAGGGATCAGCCGATCAGGTCCGGGAACGGATCCCGCCCTTCGTTGATGCCGAACAGCAGATAGTGTTCCACCGCCGAGTCGAAGATGCCGGCATCGACCGCCGCCGCGACATCCGCGTTGTCCGCCAGATAGGCCGATCCGCTGAAGCCAGCACTCGGGTCCAGCCCCTCATCGGCGCCGGCCAGCAAGAACTGCGCAGTCAGGGTGGGGAACAGGCCGGCCTCGACCTCGGCGACCGCGTCGGGGTTGTTGGTGGCGTAGAACACCGGGTCGAACACGATGTCCAGGTTTGGGATCGGCGTCGCCCGTCCCTCCGCCGCGCCGAACTCCGTGAAGTGCTCAAGCCCGCTCGCGAACGTGCCGTCCGCGACCGCCTCGGCGACATCCGGATTGCTGTCAAGATAGAACTGCTCGGCGAACAGCCCGTCGGTGGGCAGCACGTCCGGCGTGCTGCCGAACGGCGCCGGGGGCGCGCCCAACTCGAACAGGGTGATGGTTTCGCTGACCTCGAAGGCGACGGCCAGCAGCGGTGTGCCGGTCGGGCTTGAGTCGGCCGGGATGAACGCGGACCCTTCCGGCGAGCTGTCGCCGGCGATGTCGATCGGATCCTCCTGGCCTTCGGGCGAGAAGTTCCGGGTGTTGATGTATTGCACGAAGGTCGCGTTTTCCGGGTCGGTCACGTCGTAGACGAACACGCCGCCGGGGCGTTCCGGGGTGATGAAGGCGAAGGTTGAGCCATCCACCGTGCCGACCGCGACGCCTTCGGGCTCCGGCCCGCTGTCGTCCGAGCGGTCGTCGAAGGCGTCTTCTTCATCATCGGTGTTGAAGAAGGCCGGCAGGGCCTGGGCGGTGATCTGCTCGAAATCATCGCCGCTGTCGAACACCACGGCCCCGGTCGAGTCCAGGATCGAGAACGACCGGGAGCCCAGCGGGAAGATCTCGTCCAGGTCCCCGTCGCCATCGGTGTCGCCGTCGATGATCGAGACCTCCAGCGGGCCAATGCCGGAATCCGACTGCAGGTCAGCGGCATCCGGGAAGGCGGTCGGGTCGAGGGTGACGTCCTCCAGATCCATGAAATCGCTGAACAGCAGCACGTCCTCGCCGGTGACCGGGTTCTCCTCTTCGGGGTCGCGGCCATCGCCCTCATTGGCGATGATGAAGAACGCCTCGCCGCCGACGGCGAAGGAGGCAATGGTGTCCGGCTGGCGCAGGCTGGTGGTCGGCTGGGTGGTGATGTTGATCGCGCCGTCGTCGCTGCTGCCGTCGAAGCCGTTGCCGGGGATCGAGTTGTCGACGGTGCCCAGGCCCTGGACGCTGGTGATCACCGGCGTGTCGCCGGTCAGGTCCAGGATAGCGACGGCGTTGTTTTCCTGCAACGTGACGAAGGCCTGGGTGCCGTCGGGCGAGAAGGCCGCCAGTTCGGGCTCCAGGTCGTTGATGTTGACCCCGTCGGGCACGCTGGGGTCCTCGGTCAGGGTCACGCCCTCGTCCGAGCCCTGAACCCCATCGCGGATCCGGACATTGTCGCCTTCGATCGGCACGCCGTCGAAGGTCAGCGTGGTCACCGAGAAGTCCGAAGTGTCGATCACGCTGATCGACCCGGCCGGATCGACGATATCGCCGGTCACCGTCGTGCCATCCTCGGAGAAGACGACGTTCTCGATGTCGAACTCGCCCTCGTTCGAGGAAATCAGCGTGCTGCCGTCGGCCGAAAACGCCACCGCATCCGGCAGGACACCCACCTCGACGGCGGTGACGAAGGTGCCGTCGGCCATGAAGAAGGCGACCGCGCCATTGGCGTCGCTCTCGCTCGCCTCGACGGCCGCGGCCACAAGGCCGCCGCTCGCGGTCACGCTGTTCGCCCCGCCGGGGGAGAAGCCCGGCACCACGGTGGCAATCTCGTCGAAATCGAAGCTGATGCCGGCATCGACGAGCGTGCCGTCCGAGCCCAACGTGAAGCCGTTGATGCTGCCAGAGGCGGTGGTGAACAGGGTGTTCGTCGCGGTATCGAAACTAACGATTTCCGCGCCGGGCGCGCTGGTGGTGCTGATCGGCGACAGGGCGACCGTCGCACCGGGCGCGACGAGATTGGCGCTTACAAATGTCATATGAGACCTCGGTTGGGAGACAGCGATGGGAAGGAAGCCAGCCCGGGGAATGCCGGGTGTCCCAGCGGCGGCCGAGAACACAGTCTCCCTATACCACACGAAAAATTGACAAACCGTGAAAAAATCAGCGGGACGTGTTCAGATCCGGGGACAGGATACCGAACATACGCGCCCGAGCGTGGTGTTCTGGCACCGGCGCACGCGGACCGAGATCCCCGCGATGTCTGGGTTTCAGCCCCGGTCCCGTACTTGAGTTCGGTATCCTGTCCCCGGATTACTCCGGACGCCCCGTGGGGTCAGGCGGCGAAGACTTGGGACGGGTCCTTGAAGCTCTTGAATTCCAAGGCATTGCCGCTGGGGTCCAGGAAAAACATCGTCGCCTGCTCGCCCACCTGGCCTTCGAACCGGATGTGGGGCTCGATCAAGAATGCCTGGCCGGCGGACCGCAGGCGCTCGGCCATCCGGTGCCAGCTTTCCCAGTCCAGAATCGCGCCGAAATGCCGGACCGGCACCGGATCGCCATCGACCGGGTTGGTCTCGGCCGGCCGGCAGTCCTCGGGCCGCAGATGGGCGGTGACCTGATGGCCGAAAATGTCGAAATCGATCCATCGGTCGGCGGTGCGGCCGATGCGGCAGCCGATCACATCCCGATAGAAGGCCCGTGTTTGCTCCAGATCCCGGACCGGAAACGCCAAATGGAACGGAGTCACGTCGTTTCTCCTAAGGAATGATTTCGGCTGCCCCATCGGCCGCCCAGATTGACCAGCGCCAACGCCACGAACACCAGGGCCACCGCCAGCCACACCCAGGCCGAATACCGCTCCCCGTACAGGGTCGTGCCCCAGGCGATGCCGCCGACGGTGACGCTGTAGCCGATCAGCCCCAAGAACGCCGCCCCGGACCGCTGCAGTTGGAAATACAGCACATAGGCGGTGCCGGTCAGGGCGCAATGGGCCAGGACGATGCCTTCCAAGGTCCAGTCCGGCCCGGCCCCCAGGGCCAGGCCGCCGCCGCCCAGCAGCACCGCCGGGGTCAGCCACAGCATGCCCGCCACCTGCATGCCGGCCGCCAGCACCAGGCCGTCGCTGGCGGCGGGACGAAACTTCAAGCCCAAGACATTGGTCAGCGCATACAGGGTGGGGGTCAAAACCCCGAACGCCACCCAACCCGCCATGGCCGGATCGGGCAAGCTGGCCGCGGGCAGGACCAGCACCAGCGCCCCGGCCAGACCCACCAGAACGCCGAGGAACCGAACCGGCAAAAACCGCTCCACCCGGGCCGTGACCGCGAAGAAATAGGTCATCAGCGGCGTCAAGGTGGTCAACACCGCGAACACCCCCACCGGCACCTCCCCCAGCACCCGGTAGGCGATCACGTTCGGCACCGCCAGGCCGGCCCCGCCCATGAACAGGCAGTAAAGCAGAAACCGCCGGTCCAGCCCGGGCCGGCGCCCGGCGATGGCCAAGGCGGCGATCAGGCCAAGCCCGCCGCCCAGCGCGACCCACCAGGCATAGCCGATGGGGTCGGCGCCCAGGCCGACCGCCGCCTTGGTGATCGAAAAGGTAAAGCTCCAGATCAGCCCCAAAGCCAGGACCAGCAAAACCGGTGTCACGGCACCGACAGGCCACGGAGGATCACCGCGTTCTCCACCGCCTCGATCTGGTCGGCGATGGAGATGCGCAGATAGGAGGTCACCTCCAGCTCCCGGTCCTCGAACACCGGCCGGTCCGGATGGCGGCGCGCCCAATCGGCGATGGTGATGTCCCGGGTGCGGATCAGCTGCTCGATCTGCGGCCGGAACAAAACCACCAGCGCCGACATCCAGCGGTTGACCGCCCAGGAAGGGCGGTTCAACTCGATCTCGAAACTGTCCAGCATCCGGATCACGTCCTCGGCCGCGTACCAGGTCTCGCCGGTCACCCAGCGAATGGTGGTGAACAGGGCCAGCGGCCGCGACCGGTAATATAGGTGAGGTCGATGTCCACAGGGGCATCTGGCGCACTCCGCATCCGATTTTGTAGGGCCACCATGGAGGGGTGCAGGCGCAGCTGGAGAATGCAATAGATCTTCTGGTCATACTCCTGCTCCAGCACCTGCAATGCATCCACATTCCAGGGCGC
This sequence comes from uncultured Mycobacteriaceae bacterium, assembly GCA_964399515.1. GTDB lineage: Bacteria > Pseudomonadota > Alphaproteobacteria > DSM-16000 > Inquilinaceae > CAYNRD01. The sequence continues at coordinate 4,360 of CAYNRD010000238.1, forward strand.
GAGAACCAGCGGTATCTCGCAAATGGCGTGCGCGCGCACCCGGAGCGGTACGCGGCGCTCTTCGGCGTCGGTGTCCAGGCACGAAGAAGGTTCGCGCTCTTGT
>CAYNRD010000239.1:0-4461 GCA_964399515.1 uncultured Mycobacteriaceae bacterium
CGGTTGCGGGCGTGCGCTGTCGGGCATCTTGGGCTCTCCTCCACGGTCTGATGACGCTTAATATATCAAACACCATCGTCCAGGACACCCCGGATTGGCCGCGACAGCCGGCCGGGCCGACCGGCGCCGTCAGCAGCCGGCGGGGCCGGACAGCGTTGGCGGCCGTCCGCACGGCCGCCCGGCCGCAAGCGGAGGGGTGTTGGCAGCCTCCTGGCCGCGGGCTGAGTCCAGGGCGGCGGCGAGGCTGGCCGGCGTCGGGGGCCGTTGCAGCACCGCGTCGGCACCCAGTTCCGTCAGCCAGGTCAAGCGGTTTGGCGCGATGCCTTCCGCCAGCACGATCAGCGACGGCCGCCCGCACAGGCCCATGAAGTGGTCCAGAAGCTGAAAGCACCCCATGTCGGGTGCCGTGACCGAAACCACCACCGCCGCCCCGGGCCTGGCTTGCACGGCCGTGACCGCCTCCGCATAGGTGGTCACCGGCACCGGATCGACGCCGATTTCGGCCAACAGGCGTTTGATCATGCGGCCCCTGGCACCGGGGGCTTCGAACAGGATCACGGGGCGGCGTGCTTCGGCGGTGAACATCGGTTTCGGCCATGGGTCGGGGTCGGGGGCGGGCCGTCGCCGCGGTGCGGCAACCCCGTCATCATCACCATTTTCATGGGTTTTGGTACCTATCCACCCGGGGAGAGCGCCCGCTCAAAAGGAGAGTGTGCTGACCGTTTGGTCTATGCTTGGGTGTGGCGCCGCCCCAAACCAGCGCAGCGCCAGCGCCTGGTCCACGGCGGCGACCAGTGCGGGACCGGTGGCCGGCCCGCCCACGGCCGCATCGCCCAGGGCCCCGAACCGGGCCAAGGCGCCGGGGGTGCAGGTTGCATCCAGGATCGCCACCGTGGCCGGACCGGGCCTTTGGGCGGGGGGCCGTGCCGTGCCCCACGCCGTCAAGGCTAGGGTGTCCGCACCGGTCCGGGCGTTCAGGGACACCACCACGGCGTCGAACCGGCCATGGCACAGCAGGTCCCAGGCCTGGTCCGGCCACAGGGTCAGCATGGCGTCGAACCCGGCCCGGATGAGGCTGTGCCGGTAGACCTCGCCCAGTTCGGCCAGGGGCTCGACGATCAGGATCTGGGCGCGGGGCGGGCGCGGCGGCAGCGGCACGGAGGCGGTCTCCCCAAGGGCATCGGAGGGATATGCTGCGCCCGCGCCCGCGCCCGGGGCGACCGCGCATCGGCATACCTTGGGGTGCAAAAGGTTAGTTGAGTGGTTCGATAATTTCCGGAGGGTCGTGTGCCGTCACCGGCGGCGGCGGCCCTTCCAGCGGTTCGATCTCCACCAGGCAGCTTTGCGCGGCGCTGCCCTGGCCCAAGGTGGACGTGCCGACATCCCGGGTCAGGACATTGGGGTTGCCGTGCTTGCACGGGCTGCCGGGCACGCCGGGCTCGGCCGGATCATACCAGGCGCCGGTGGACAGTTGCACCACGCCGGGGCGCAGGCCGTCGGTCAGGATCACGCCCGCCAGGCAGCTGCCCCGGTCATTGTACACCCGCACCACGTCACCGTCGGCGATGCCGCGGGCGGCGGCGTCATCCGGGTGCATGCGCAACGGCTCCCGCCCCTGGATCTTGGAGGCGCGGCTGACGGTGCCTGGGTCCAACTGGCCGTGCAGCCGGGTCTTGGGCTGGTTGGAGATCAGGTGCAGGGGAAAGCGCTTGGCCGCGTCCGCGCCCAGCCATTCTGCGGGCGGGATCCATGCCGGGTGCGGCGGGCAATTGCCATGGCCGAAGCCGGCGATGGTTTCACTGAACAGCTCGATCTTGCCGGTCGGGGTCGACAGCGGATGGCGGTCGGGGTCGCGCCGGAAATCCTCCAGCAGCACCGGCTCCGCCTCGGCGTCGGGCAGGCGGCAGGTGCCCTCCGCCCACAGGGTCTCGAAATCGGGCAGGGTGAAGCCGTGCTCGGCCGCCCGCTGCTGGGCCCGGTTCCACAACAGCCGCAGCCATTCCCCCTCATCCCGGTTTTCCGTGAACCCGTCGCCGAAGCCCAACCGGTCCGCCAAGCCGGCGAAGATCTGGAAATCATGCCGGGATTGGCCGACCGGCGCGATCGCCTGGTGCATGGCCACCACCAGCGGCTCCCAATGGGTCATGGCGATGTCGTTGCGTTCCAGCACGGTGGTGGTCGGGAACACGATGTCGGCGTGGCGGGCGGTGCCGGTCCACCAGATTTCGTTGACGATCACCAGCTCCGGCGTCTGGAAGGCGCGGACCAGCTTGGCCAGGTCCTGGTGGTGGTGGAAGGGGTTGCCGCCGGCCCAGTACACGGCCCGGATTTCGGGGTAGGTGCGCTCCTGGCCGTTGTACAGATAGGGGCCGCCCGGGTTCAGCATCATGTCCGCGAAGCGGGCGACCGGGATGAAATCCTCGACCGGGTTCTGCCCCTGGGGCACCGACGGCCATTTGAACAGCCGGACCGGATTGCCGATGCCGTTCTCCGACGAATAGCCATGGCCGAACCCGCCACCGGGCAGGCCGACCTGCCCCAGCAAGGCCGCCAATGCCACTGACATCCAATAGGGCTGCTCGCCGTGGTCGGCCCGCTGCAGGGACCAGGTGGTGGTGATCAGGGTGCGGGTCGCCGCCATCTCCCGCGCCAAGGACCGGATCCGATCGGCGGGCAGCTCCGTGATCGCCGCCGCCCAATCGGCGGTCTTGGGCACGCCGTCGGCCTCCCCCAGCACATAGGGTGCGAACCGCTCGAACCCGGCGCAGTAGCGGTCCAGGAAGCTCCGGTCGTGCAGGCCCTCGGTGATCAGGGTGTGGGCCAGGCCCAGCATCAGGGCGGTATCGGTGTTGGGGCGCAGGGCCAGCCAGTCCGCGTCCAGCTCCGCCATGGCGTCGGTGCGCTGGGGTGTGACCGCCACGAAGCGCACGCCGCGGGCCTTGGCGGCCCGCAGCCCGGCCGGCAGGGTGTGCTGGCCGACGCCGCCCGAGGTCACCTGGGCGTTCTTGGCCGGCAAGCCACCGAACATCACCACCAGCCGGCCATGCTCGGCGATCACCGGCCAGGTGGTGTGCCGGTCCAGCAGCTCCGACTTCATGCGCCCGACCACATAGGGGGAGATGACGTTGGACGCCGCGTAGCTGTAATTGTCCACCGACCGGACATAGCCGCCCAGCATGTTCAGAAACCGGTGGATCTGGCTTTGGGCATGGTGAAGGCGCCCGGCACTGGCCCAGCCATAGGAGCCGCCGAAGACGGCGCCGTTGCCATGTTGGTCCACCACGCGCCGCAGTTCCCGGGCCGCCAGGTCCAGCGCTTCATCCCACGGCACGGCCACGAACGGCTCCCGCCCGCGGCCCTTGGGATCGGCGCGGCCCGGTGCCGCCAGGAACCCCTGGCGCACCATGGGCCGGCCGACCCGGCTGGGGCTGGTCACCGCGTCGACGATGCCGGGGCCGATGGTGGCCGGGGAGGGGTCCTGGCGGTAATCCCGCACGCCGACCAGGCGGCCGTCGCGGGTCTCGGCGAAATAGGTCCCCCAATGGGTTGCAAATGGCGTGACCCGAAGGTCACCGTCCGTGGCGGGAAATCGCGTATCAGGTGCCATGCTTGTGGAGCCGCTTGCTGGGGCATTGTAGGGTGCCCGTATCCGTAGCGCGTTCGGGCGGGCCATTGAAAGCGTGCTGTCGCCGTTCGCGGTCCCGGCCCATGCGGCCGGTTCGGCCGGGCCGAGTGGAGGGGACCCTTGGTATCACGCAGGCGACAGGCATGGATATTGGCCGTGGCGGGCATCGCCGTGGCGTTGGGCGTGTCCGCGGCACTGATCAGCTCGGCGGTCAACAGCTTCAACCAGCTGGCGCGCAATTCCGGGGACAATGTCGCCTGGGCCGCCTTCCAGGCGGAGATCGAGACCCGCCGGCTGCTGGAGACGCTGGCGCTGCTGCGCCTGCCGGACACCGGCGCCACCTTTGACGATCTGCTGCTGCGGGTAGATATCCTCTACAGCCGGCGCAACCGGCTGGTGTCCGGTGATGTTGGCCGCACCGTCGTCCATTTCGAGGATTTCGAGGGGTATCTGGCCCGTTTCGACCGGGCGCTGGACCGGACCGACCAGTTGCTGGCCTCGGTCGAGGGGCTGCCGCAGGAATTCACCTTGCGCCGCATCTCCCAGGAACTGCGCGCCATTTGGGAGCCGGTCTCCGCCAATATGCGGCGGCTGGCGCTGGACGCGATCCAATTCAACAACGCCCAGGCGGTCGCCACCCGGGCGCATGCCAACTCCCTGGTGCTGTGGGGCGGGGCGGTGCTGGGGCTGGCCTCGCGCGCCCTTTTGGTGCTGGCGGTGATGGTCAACCGCTCCCGGCGCGCGCGCCAGGTGGCCGAAGCGACCGCGTCGGCGAAGTCGCTGTTCGTGGCCGCGATGAGCCATGAGATCCGCACGCCCATGAACGGGCTGGTCTC
>CAYNRD010000240.1:0-4448 GCA_964399515.1 uncultured Mycobacteriaceae bacterium
ACCCCGCAGGCGTGCCCGGGTCGCGGCCAGATCCTCCGGCCCCGGGGCGAAGTCCAGATTGCGCAAGGCCAGGCCCAAACCCGGTTGGCTGGCCGCCCGCGCCCGGTCGGCCAGGCCGGTGACCTGGTCGGTGGCCAGGCGGGCCTCGACCAGGGCCGACCACCGCTCCAGCCCGGACGCGTCCCGGGTTTGGCGGAAGTCGATCACACGCCACTCCGCGTCCGGCGCCAGTGCCGCCAAGGCCTGGTCGATATCGGCCCGGCGGGTCGCCGCGTCGGCATCGGTCAGCAGGGCATCGACCGACAGGGTCGCCCGGGCGGTGGTCGTCTCCACCCAGCCTTCGGCCTCCAGATCCAGGATGATCTGGTCCAAGGGCGGTGCCGGCACCACGGCGGTGCCGTCCTGGGCCGCCGCCGGTGCCGCCGTGGCCAGGGTGATGGCGGCAAGGATGAGCCAAACCCGCATGATCGTCCCCCTTCTGAAAGGATGTGCCGGTGAGCCCTAGCCGGCTTTGATGGAGGGAACGCGGCCAAACCGGGGCCGGCCCGCCCTAAAAATCCAGGTCGCGATAGTGGTCCGGCGGCGGGGCGCCGGGAACAGTGTCGTCCAACAGCGGCCGGAAACTGGGCCGGGACTTGATCCGGGCGTACCAGTCCCGGGCCAGCGGGTAGCTGTCCCACGGCACGTCGCCCAGGTAATCGACGCAAGACAGGTGGCAGGCGGCGGCGATATCGGCAATGCCGAAGGCATCGCCCGCCAGATATCGGCGCCGGTCGGCCAGATAGCCGACATAGTCCAGATGGTAGCGGATGTTGCTGTGCCCGGCCCGGATCGCCTCGGACACCGGCTGGCCGCTGCCAACCAGCCGGCGCAGCAGCTTTTCACCGACCAGATTGTCGGTGACCTCCCGGCCGAACTTGCCGTCGAACCACTGGAACAGTCGGCGCGCCTCCGCGCGCGACACCGGGTCCGCGCCCAACAACGGCGGATCCGGGTATACCTCCTCCAGATATTCCAAGGCCAGGCTGGCGCCGGGCAGGGTGACGCCGTCGGGCTCGACCAGCACCGGCACGTCCCCGGCCGGGTTCAGGGCCAGGAATTCGGGGCGCCGGTCCCAGACCGGCTCGACCTTCAATTGGGTTTGCAGCCCTTTTTCCGCCAGCAGGACCCGCAGGATCCGGCAGGAGGCGAACAAGGGCACGTGGAGCAGGGTGCGCATGGCGCCGGACCCTAAATCAACTCCACCCGGTTCAGAAGCGCCATCGGCCGGCGGGCCGGCGTTTCCGGCCGGCCCGTGGGCGCGCGGTTGGTGCCCGGGTCAGCCCCGCGGGGTCGGCTCGGCGCCCGAGATCGGGTCGGTCAGCGACGCCAGCGATGGCAGGGCCACCGCCGTGACCATCGCCGCCCACAGGCGGGCGGAGGCGGTGCGGATCGCTTGGGCGTGCAGGGCGCGGCCCGTGGCGATATGGGTGTGCAGTTCGGTCCGGTCCATGGTCTTGCTCCTTTCGGTAAGCCCGCATCGGGCTAATCAATAAGCTAACATACAAACGAGCGGATGTCCGTCGTTCTTGTTATGCGGAGATATAAGCCATCGGGCTGCTTGCGGGAATAGCCAAGAAGCGCATATTATTTGTTCCCAAAAGGCACAAATGAGGGGGCCATGGACCGGTTGGCGGCGGTGGAGGTGTTCACGCGGGTGGTCGAGCAGGGCGGGTTTTCCAGCGCCGCCAAGCTTTTGGGCCTGACGCCCTCGGCGGTATCCAAGCAGATCAGCCAGTTGGAGGATCGGCTGGGCGCGCGCTTGCTGAACCGGACCACCCGGCGGCTAAGCCTGACCGAGGTGGGTGCCGCGTTCTATGAGCGTGGCCAGGCTGTTATAAGTGCACTTAATGAGGCCGAGGATGCCGTCACCAACCTGACCGCCGCGCCCCGGGGCGTGCTGAAGGTGACCATCCCGGTGGCGTTCGGCCAGGCCCATATCGCCCCGGTCTTGCCGGGCTTTCTGACCGCCCATCCGGAAATCATCCTGGAGGTGCGGCAAACCGATGAATATGTCGATATCGTCCAGGATGGCATCGACGTGGCCATCCGGGTGGCGGAGCTGAAGGATTCCAGCCTGATCGCCCGCAAGATCGCGCCCGCGAAACGGGTGGTGTGCGCCAGCCCGGCCTATCTGTTGCGCCATGGCGTCCCGAAACGGCCCGAGGACCTGGCCGAGCACAATTGCCTGATCTTCACCGAGCGGACGGCCCGGGACGATTGGGTGTTCGGCACCGGCCCCGATCGGCGGGTGGTCAGCGTGACCGGCACGGTGCGCACCAACTCCATTGAGGTGCTGGTCCGGGCGGCGGTGGAGGGTCTGGGGATTCTGCGCGTGGCCGGCTATGTGGTCACCGATCATTTCCGCAACGGCCAGCTGGTCTCGCTGTTGCGGGAGGTCCCGGTGGCCGACAGTGCCGTCTACGCGGTCTATCCCGCCGGCCGGCACCTGTCGCCCAAGGTGCGCAGCTTTATCGACTACCTCACCGCGACCATCGGCCAGCCCGAATACTGGCGGGACTCCCACCTGGAGTGACCCCCGACCGGGTTTGCCTTTGCGCCCCAGTGACCAAGAGGTATCTTAAGACGATGACGGACCAGACCACGCCCGCGCCGGTCGCAACCCAGGATTACGTGCGCGCAGAGGTGAACGCCATGGAAGGGAAGCTTGAACGCGCCCTGCGCGAGATCTCGGCGGATCTGAACCGCCGGACCGATCAAATCTCGGCGGAGATGAACGCCCGAACCCTTGAGATGGGCCGCCGGACCGAGCGCCTTGAGGATGCCTTGCGGACCCAAACCCGCTGGATCATCGGCATCGGTTTCGCTGTGACCGTGGCGGTCTTGGTCCGGCCCTTGTTGGGCTGACGGCACCGCGCCACCCCTTATCCGCCCGGATCCTGCGGCAGGGTGCTGGTGACCAGTCGCAGCACGCTGGCGACCACCGGGTCCGGCGCGCCCAGGTCCTGCAGGCGGGCCAGGGCCGGTTGGGCGGCATCGGTCATGGCGTCCAGCATCGCCCGGGCCGTATCTTCCCCCAGGCGCGCGCTTTCCCGCAAGTACTGGAAGGTGACCGTCAAGCGTGAGACGGTCAGCCCCAGCGCATAGGCGTCCCCCGATGATATGCCTTCGGTCCGGTTCAGCCAGGCGATCACCACCTCATGGGTGCGGCGGACATCCGCGTCCAGCCGGGCATCGAAGCCGGTGACCGATGGGCCGACGGCGCCACCGTCTTCCAGTGGATCGGTCAGTTTCGGCATCGGGGCCCCGGGTTACGCGGTCGCGGCGGCCTCGCCGCCTTCAGCCCGGACCGGATGATCCAAACGGCTCAGCATTTCCTTGGGCACCACCTGGACGAAGCGCCGCTTTTCGGCCGCCCAATCGTCCAGGATCATGCGGGCCTTGGGGGATCCGGTCTCTTGCCGGTGCCGGTCGATCAGCGCCTTCAGCACGTCCTCGTAATGGGCGGTCTCGATCGGTTGGAAAATCACCGAATCCGGATTCACCTTGTCGCCGAAGATTTCGTCGGGGTCATAGACGAAGGCCATGCCGCCGGTCATACCGGCGGCGAAATTGTCACCGACCGTGCCCAGCAGGACGGCCGTGCCCCCGGTCATGTATTCGCAGCCGTTCGACCCGCAGCCTTCGGCCACCACCACAGCGCCGGAATTGCGCACGCAGAACCGCTCCCCAGCCTGGCCGGCGGCGAACAGCGCACCGCCGGTGGCACCGTACAGCACGGTGTTGCCGATGATGGTGTTGTCCGCCCAGCCATAGGGGGCGGCGGTCATGGGCCGGATCACGATCGTGCCGCCCGACAGCCCCTTGCCGACATAGTCATTGGCGTCGCCGAACACCTCCAGCTTCAGCCCGGGCACCGCCCAGGCGCCCAGGCTTTGCCCGGCGGAGCCGCGCAGGCGCACGGTCAGATGACCCGGCTTCAGCCCGTCCATGCCAAAGGTGCGGGTGATCATGGCCGAGGTGCGGGTGCCGATCGCCCGCATCGTGTTCTGGACATTGTAGGTCAGCTGCATTTTTTCGCCATGGCTGAACAGCCGCTCGGCGTCCTTCAGGATCTGGGCGTCCAGGGTGTCCGGGGTCGGGTTGCGCCCCTCCCGGGTGCAGTACATGGCGTGCGGGCCGGGATCGGCCTTGGCCAACAGCGGGTTGAGGTCCAGATCATCCAGATGGGCCGCGCCCCGGCTGACTTGGTGCAGCAATTCGGTATGGCCGATCACGTCATTCAGGGACCCGTAGCCCAGGCTGGCCAGGATCTCCCGCACCTCCTCGGCCATGAAGGTGAACAGGTTGACCACATCCTCGGGCCGGCCGCCGAAGCGGGCGCGCAGGTCCTGATCCTGGGTGCAGACGCCGACCGGGCAGGTGTTGGAGTGGCACTGGCGGACCAT
>CAYNRD010000241.1:0-4434 GCA_964399515.1 uncultured Mycobacteriaceae bacterium
GCGGGCCTGTGGTAGACAGCCACGCACTTGGCCCGCGGCAAAGCGTGTGGACAGCGCGGGGGTTGGGGCCGGCATGCCCTTGGCCCCGCGACCGGCGTTTCGAGACTGGTCCGAACCGATCCGATCCGGTACAGGGACGGGCCGGTGGCGCCGATGCCGGGCGGCCAGCCGGACCCACCCCTTCCGATCACGCCCCGGCCGGGGCATGGAGCACAGCGCGTTATGAAATACGACATTCAGGACACCGGCGGCGAAACCAAGGTTGCCCTCGAAGGCCGGATCACTTTCGCCGATCACGAGGATTTCCACAGCGTGATCGAAACCCTTGAGAAGTCCCGGCAAAAGCTGATCACCTTTGATCTGTCCCGTGTCGATTTCATCGACTCCGCCGGTTTGGGCATGTTGCTGATCGCCCGGGAAACCGCGGTCGAACGCAATGCCGAGATCACCCTGAAAGGGGCCCAGGATCAGGTGAAGAAGATCTTCACCACCGCCAAGTTCGACGAGCTGTTCACGATCGCCTGACCCGTCACGGCGGTGCCGCGCATCGCACCCGACGGGCCGCGCGGGCGTAGCGCCGCCGCCGGCCCCGGCCCGGACTAAGGGGACGAACGTCATGTCCGATACCCCGCAACCGCGCACGGTCAGGACGCCGGCCGCTCCACCGTCCGGCCCGGCCCCAGATACCAGCACCCTGCCCGGCGCCGTGGTCGTGATCGACGACACCCTGCCCGAGGCCGACCGCACCGCGATCGCCCGCCGCATCGGCGCGCCGGTGCGCCTCCCCTCTGACGGTGTGGTTGGTCCCAATGTGTGGCTGGCCACCGCGGCGGTCGATTTCGATCGACTGGCGCCGCTGATGGACCGGGCCTATCTGGGCTATGTGGAGGTCGGCGGGTTCGGGGACCTGCCCTTGGGGCCGCTTGGGCCAGCGCCGGGCCGGCTGCTGTTGATCCTGAAAACCCGGCATGCCTACGGCATGGACACGGCGGCGCTGCTGTCCCGGGCGCTGACCGCCCGCGGGGCCATGCCGAGCGCCGACCCGGATGACTTCCACCTGGCCATGCACGAGGCGATCGCCAACGCCGTGGTCCACGGCAATCTGGGCATCGGCAGCGAGTTGCGCACGGATCCGCGCGGGCTGTTGAAGTTCGCCCGGCTGGTCTCCGAACGCTTGAAGGACCCCGATCACGGCAGCCGCCCCTTGATCGTCGATGCGCGCTGGGACACCGCCTGGTTGGAGGTTGCGGTCAAGGATCACGGCGACGGGTATGACCATGGTGCGGTGTCCAACCGGTCCGATGCCACCGCCAAGCACGGTCGCGGCCTGTCGATCATCCGACACCGGGCCGACCGGGTCGACTTCGCCGATGGCGGCCGTAGCCTGATCTGCCGCTTCGCGCGCGGGCACCGCCCTGCGGATGTGCCATGACCGAGCAGATCGCCAAGCCGGCCGAGCCGCCGGCACCCCAAAGTGGGCGGGCCGGCGGGTCCCAACCGCGCCGGGGCCGCAGCCCGGTTCTGGAAAGCGCCCGGGTGCTGGTGGTCGATGCCCTGCCGGCCAACCGGGGTGCCATCATCCGGTTTTGCCGCTGGGCCGGCATGCAGCATGTGCGTGAAGCCGATTCAGGCGCCGACTGCACCCGGCTGATCGAGGAGTTCGACCCCTCGATCGTGATCGTCGGCACCCGCCTGACCGACACCGACTGCTTGGCACTGTGCCAAACCATCCGGTCCAATCCGGCGTCGTTCAACCTGCCGGTGCTGGTCCATGCCAGCATCGAATCCGACGACCAATGGAACGACCTGATCGAAGCCGGCGTCACCGATGTGCTGGTCAAACCGATCAATCCGGGCGAATGCGTGGCCCGGGTGCGCCTGCACGTGGAAAAGCAGGCCCTGGTCCAGCAGCTGCAGAAGTTCCGCCGCCGGGTCGAAAGTGAGCTGAACGCCGCCCGGCGCATGCAGATGGGGCTGGTGCCGTCGAAAAAGCGCCTGGCCGAGCTGGAGGGCAAGTTCGACCTGCGCTTGCAAGCCCATTTCGAGCCGTCCGAGGAGTTGGGCGGGGACTATTGGGACTATTTCACCCTGGGCAAGGGGCGGCTTGGGATCCTGAACGTGGACTTTTCCGGCCACGGCATCGCGGCCGCGATCAACACCTTTCGCCTGCACACCCTGATCGAGCGGATCCAGCCGCGCGGCTACCGGCCCAGCGTCTGGCTGTCGATGATCAACGAGGCGTTGAAGCCGCTGCTGCCGATCGGCCAATTCGCGACGGCGCTGTATGGGATCATCGATCCCGTCAACCAGACCTTCCGGTTTTCCAGCGCGGGCGCGCCGCCGGTCTTCGTGCGTGGGCCCGACGGCATTGAGCTGTGCCCCTTGGCATCATGAAGCGGGCGGCGTTCAGCGAAAAGGTGATCGACCTGCCGCCGGACTGCGCCCTGTTCCTGTTCTCCGACGCGATGATCGAATCCCGGTTGGAAACCGGTGAACTGTTCGGCGAGGAGCGCCTGATGGAGGCGGCACGCCTGGCGCCCGAACAATCCCCGGACAAACCGATGAACGCGCTCTTGCGGACCTTTTTCGATCAGGTCAACCTACCGCTTGACGATGACCTGACCGCGATCTGGATCGATCGGATCGGCGCCGCCGCCAAGGCCAAGGCGCAGGCCGACCCCGACGGGTGACCGCGGGCCGGCGCACCCGGTTTCCAACGCTGTCCGACAGCGCGACCCCCAAGCGGCGATCATGGATTTCTACCCCCCCTATCTTCTGTTCCTGGGTGACGCGCCCGACCGTCTGGCCGCCAAGACCGCGATCGGCGTTGCCGAATGGCGGCCCGATGCGTGCGTCGGGCAAGTTCGGCTGCCCGGCTGCCACGCCGATCTGGGCCTGGACGACCTGACCATCGCCCAGGCCCGGGACCGGGGGGTGCGCACCCTGATCGTCGGCCTCGCCAATCGGGGCGGGGTGGTCGGCGGCGCCTGGCTGGACACGCTGGTCGCGGCCGCCGAGGCCGGCATGGACATCGCCAGCGGCCTGCACGGCCGGCTTGGCGCCATACCCCGCCTGGCCGAGGCCGCGCGCCAGAACGGCACCCGCCTGTTCGATGTCCGGCACCCGCCCGACGACCTGCCGATCGCCACCGGCCGCCGCCGGGCGGGGCTCAGGGTTCTGACCGTCGGCACCGATTGTTCGGTCGGCAAGATGTACACCTCCCTGGCGTTGGAAAAGGCCATGAAGGCCCGCGGCCTGGACGCGGACTTCCGTGCCACCGGGCAAACCGGCATCTTCATCGCCGGGGGCGGCATCGCGGTCGACGCGGTGGTGGCCGATTTCATTTCCGGTGCGGCCGAGGTGTTGTCGCCCGAGGCGTCACCGGAGCACTGGGACATCATCGAAGGGCAGGGGTCGCTGTTCCATGCCAGCTATGCCGGCGTGTCCCTGGGGCTGTTGCACGGCAGCCAGCCCGACTGGCTGGTCCTGTGCCATGAGCCCGAACGGCCGCACATGCGCGGCCTGCCCGGCGTGCCCCTGCCGGACATGGCCGCCTGCCTGGAGGCCAATTTGGCCTCCGGCCGGTTGACCAACCCCGATGTGCGCCTGGCCGGCATCGCGTGCAACACCTCTGGCCTGGACGCCGAGCGGCGGGCCGCGACCCTGGCCGGCCTGGCCGATCGGTTCGGCGTGCCGGCGGTGGACCCGATCCTGGACGGCGCCGACGCCATCGTCGATCGCCTGACGTGAGCCCGGTGGCAAAGGCGGGCGGCACGCGCCAGGTCCGTGTGGACAGGCACCGCTACCCGACGCGGGGCCAGTTCCGCATCGCCCGCGGCAGCCGCACCGAGGCCGAGGTGCTGGTGGTGACCATCACGGGCGGCGGGGCGCGCGGGCGGGGCGAATGCGTGCCCTATACCCGCTACGGGGAAAGCCTGGACAGCGTTGAAGCCCAGATCCGAACGGTCGTCCCGGCCCTGGAGGCCGGCCTGGACACCGAAGGGCTGCAAACGGCCCTGCCGGCGGGGGCGGCGCGCAACGCGATCGACTGTGCGCTGTGGGATTGGCGGGCCAAGCGGGAGCGGGTGCCGGTGTGGCATCTGGCGGGCCTGCCGGAACCGGGACCGCTGGTCACCGCCTACACCCTGTCCCTGGATACCCCCCAGGCCATGGCGGACCGGGCGGCCGAGCGCGCCGCCGACTATCCGATCCTGAAGCTGAAGCTGGGCGCCGGCGCCGAGGACGCCGACCGGCTGCGCGCGGTCCGCCGGTCCCCCCCGGGCGCAACCCTGCTAGTCGACGCCAAAGAGGGCAGGGGGGCCGCTCTGCTCCGAGACGTTGACGTCGACACGGACGGGACCCGTGCTGGCGCCGGCCGGGTCGAGCGCCGACCACAGGAAGGCGTCGGCTCCAACGAAGTCGGGATCGGGGGTG
>CAYNRD010000242.1:0-4417 GCA_964399515.1 uncultured Mycobacteriaceae bacterium
CGGTGAACTTGGCGTGGACGGCACAGACTTCGATCTTGTCCAGGCCGATCTCCTAGGCCAAGACGATCCGCATGTCCTTTAAGGGTGCGGAATAGGGGATCATGGCGGGTTTCCTCCTGGCCTTGGGGTTGGTCTTGTTCGGCGCGGTCCGGCCACGGCCTTGCCGGGCCGGACGCGTGATGCAGGAGGTAGCGGGGAAGCGGCCCGGTTTCAACACGCGCCCGCGCCGCGCCCCGGTCAGGGCCTTGAGCTTTGCCGCACCGTGGACAGGAAGCTGTCGACCGAGCCTTGCAGGGCCTGGAAGTTCTCGGCCAGGCCGACGGCGTCGCTGGACAGCTCCGCCGACGCCTCCTGGCTGACGCTGGCCTTCTGGGTGACCGAGATCACGCGGTCCGACAGCGCCGTGGTGCCGCTCGACGCCCGGGACACCGCGTCGGAGATGCTGTGGGTTACCGTGTGCTGTTCTTCCACCGCCGCGGCGATCGAGGCGTTGACGTGGCTGATCTGGGCAATGATCTCCGCGATCTTGGCGATGTCCTGGGCGGCCACCTGGGTGGCCTCCTGGATGGCGCGCACCTGCTCGGCGATCTCCTCGGTCGCCTTGCCGGTCTGGCCCGCCAAGGTCTTCACTTCCGAGGCGACGACCGCGAAGCCCTTCCCGGCGTCCCCGGCCCGGGCGGCCTCGATGGTGGCGTTCAGGGCCAGAAGGTTGGTCTGCTCGGCGATGGCGTTGATCAGGGTGACCACATTGCCGATCTTGGCGGTGCTTTCCACCAGGCCGTTGACCTTGTCGACCGTGCCTTGGGCCATGGACGCGGCGTCGTTGGCGACCACGTTGGAGGAGTTGGCCTGGCTGGAGATTTCCTGGATCGCGGTGGTCAAATCCTCGATCGCGGCGGCCACGGTCTGAACGTCGCCGGACACACCGCCGGCGGTATCGGCGCTTTCGGCGGCCAGTTCGGCGTTGTCATTGGCGGTCTGGCTGACCACGGCGGCACTTTGGGTCATCCGGTTGGCCGAGGCGCCGACCCGGTCCAGAACACTGCGCACCTGCTCCTCGAAGCGGTCGGCCATTTGCTTGACCGCCGTCGTCCGCTCCTTCTCCGCCTGCAGCTTCATGCGCTCCTGGTCGGCGCGCAGCTTGCGCCGTTCGATCGCGTGCTGCTTGAAGGTCTCCAGGGACCGGGCCATCTGGCCGATCTCGTTCGGGCGCCCGGCATCCGGGACTTCCGCCAACAGGTCGCCGTCGGAGATCTTCTGCATGCTGTCGGTCAAGCCCCGCACCATGCCGCCATACAGCCGCGCGACCGCCATGCCGAAGGCCGCGGCCAGGGCCGTCGCCACCAGGCCGATCAAGACCACCGTGGTCGCCGACGCCCAGAACGCCGCCTCGACATCATCCACGTAAACGCCGGCGCCCACCGACCAGCCCCAGGGATCGAAACCCTGGACATAGGCGATCTTGGGCAAGGGCTCGCCGCCCGAGGAGCGCGGCCAGCGGTACCCCACGAACCCAGCGCCCGCGCGGGCCGTGGAGACGATGTCCCGGTACAGGAAGACCCCATCGGAATCCTGCCAGTCGAAGCCATTGAAGCCTTCGTCCGCCGGGCTTGGCGGGAACACCACGTCCACATGGTCGTAATCGGTGACGAAGAAGTAGTTGTCGCCCTCGAACCGCATGGCGCGCAGGGCTTCGGCAACCTGGGTGCGCGCCTGCTCCTGGGTCAACTCCCCGGCCAAGGCGCGGGCGTGGTAATCGGCGACCAAGTTGTGGGCGGCTTCCACCAAGGACACCAGCTTGTCCCGGCGGCTGTCGTACAGGCTGGTGTTCAGTTGGCTGAGCGCCACCGTGCCCACCACCACCAGGCCCACCAGCGACAACGCCACCATGGAGAGCAACGCCGTATGGAACCGCAAATTCTTCAAGACCATGTCATCCTCCACTGATCGGTGGAAGTTCCCTATGCCCCGCGGGTTACTGCTTCGTGACAGTTCGTTTGCATTTCAAAGATTTGATTGCAGTTTAGGAAATAACCTTGCCCGGATTCATGAGCCCGTCCGGGTCCAGCGCCGCCTTGACGGCGCGCATCATCGCCAATTCCACGGGCGCCTTGCGTTCGGCCAGTTCCCGGCACTTCATCAGGCCGATGCCGTGCTCGGCGGAAATGGCCCCGCCCGCCGCCACCACCCGGTCATGGACGAAGCGCGTCAGCCGATCCTGGTTGGCGATCACGCGCCGGCGGGCGTCGGGGTCGGCGGCGCCAAGGTTGAAATGGATGTTGCCGTCGCCCAGGTGGCCGAAGGCGAACACCGTGGCATCCGGGGCGATCTGGGCCAGGGCATTGGTGGTCTCGGTGATGAACCCCGGCATGCGGGCGACGGGCACGGAGATGTCATGCTTCACGCCGGGGCCGATCGCCCGTTGGGCCTCGACGATTGCCTCGCGCAGGCGCCAGAACGCCGCCCGGGCCGACAGTGACGGTGCCGGCGTGGCGGTCTGGAGCGTGCCGTCTTCCAAGGCCTCGGCCAGGGCCGTCTCCAGGCTGGGGGCCAGATCCTCGCCCGGGGCCGGCGAGGTGGCCTCGATCAGGGCGTACCACGGGCAACCCGCGCCGTCCTCGGGCGGCGGCGCCGTGCCCGGCACCCGCGCCACGGCCAGGTCGGTCAGCACCCGGGGCATCAGCTCGAAGGCGGTGATCCGGTCGCCGGTCCGGGCCCTGGCCCGGTGCAACAGGCCAAGGGCCTGGCGCGGGTCGGCCAGACCGACCAGCGCCGTCGCCACCTGGCGCGGCTTGGGGAACAGCTTCACCACCGCGGCGGTGATCACGCCCAGGGTGCCCTCGGCGCCGATGAACAACTGCTTCAGGTCGTAGCCGGTGTTGTTCTTGCGCAAGGCGTTCAGCCCGTCCCAAACCTGGCCATCGGCCAGGACCACCTCCAGGCCCAGCACCAGGTCCCGGGTGGTGCCGTATTTCAGCACCGCCACGCCGCCGGCATTGGTGGCGATGTTGCCGCCGATCCGGCAACTGCCTTCCGCCCCCAGGGACAGCGGAAAAAACCGGTCCGCCCCCAAGGCGGCGGTTTGCAGGTCCGACAGGATCACCCCGGCCTCGACCGTGGCGGTGTCGTTGTCGGCATCCAGGGCCCGGATCGCGGTCAGCCGCTCGGTGGACAGGATCACCTCGGCACCGGAGCCGACCCCGCCGCCCACATGGCCCGTATTGCCGCCCAGCGGGATCACTGGCACCCGGTGGCGGTGGGTGAGGGTGAGCGCGCGCGACACCGCCGCCGTGCGGGCCGGGCGGATCACCGCCCGGGCGCGGCTTTGGTACTGTCCGCGCCAGTCCCGCAGATAGGGGGCGATCGCGTCCGCCCGGTCGGGGGTGATCACCGCCGCATCCCCCAAGGCCGTGCGCAGGGCGGCCACCACCGGGTCCGGGCCGGGTGAGGGCAGGGCCCCGCTCACGGCGCGGCCGCCGCCCGGCGCAGCCGCTCATTGATGGCCACACCCAGGCCCGTGTCCGGGATCGGCGCCACCGCGATGCCGCGGTGGATGTCGGGCTGGTCCAAGGCCCGCAGGCTAAGGAACAGCCGGGCCGCCGCTTCCGACAGGTCGCCGGCCTCGGACAGGGACAGGATGTGGTCGCCCGTCGCCAAGCCCGGGCCGAAGCCGATATAGGCCTCACCATCCCGGGGCGCGGTGGCGTTGAGCCGGACCGGCAGGCTGGGGGCGTAATGGCTGGTCAATTGGCCCGGGGCCGTTGGCCGGTCGCCATCGGCCAGCGGCGGCGCGACCGCCACCGGCACGCCCAGCACATGCTCCAGATCCTCCCGCAGGATGGCGCCCGGCCGCAGGATGGTGGGCGCCTTGCGGGTCATGTCCAGGACGGTCGATTCAATGCCGACCGCGCATGACCCGCCGGCCACCACCAGGTGGATCCGGCCCGACAGGTCGGCCAGCACGTGCCGGGCCTGGGTCGGGCTGACCCGACCGGACAGGTTGGCGCTGGGCCCCGCCAAGGGCAGGCGGCAGCGGCCGAGCAGGCGGTGCGCGATTTCCCCCGCCGGCACCCGGACCGCGATGGTGTCCAGCCCGGCGCTGGCCAGAAGGGAGATCGGGCTGTCCGCGGGCCGGGGCAGCACGAGGGTCAGCGGCCCGGGCCAGAATTCATGGGCCAAGTCCAGCGCGGCGTCGGAGAAGGAGACGATCGTCTCCGCCTGGGCCAGGGACGCGCAATGGATGATCAGCGGGTTGAAGTCGGGCCGGCCCTTGGCGGCGAAAATCCGGGCCACGGCGGCGTCGTTGGTGGCGTCGGCCCCCAGGGCATAGACCGTATCGTTCTGGAACGCGACCTGCTGGCCGTAGCGGATCATGGCGGCGGCGACGGGTAGGCCGGCGTGTCCGGCGGCGACGGTG
>CAYNRD010000243.1:0-4368 GCA_964399515.1 uncultured Mycobacteriaceae bacterium
CAGATCGGCGGTGAACGTCACCACCTCGCACTGGGAGGTGTCCTTCAGCCAGCGCAGGATCACGGATGTGTCCAGCCCGCCGGAATAGGCCAGCACCACACGCTTGATATCAGGCATTTCGGGGTCTCGTTCGGAAAAGGGCCGCAAAAGAAGCCGGGACCCTAAGGGCCGGGTGGTGCCCGTGCAAGCCTCAGCCGAAGGTCGCCGTGATCAGCCGGGCGACCTGCCAGGGTGCGGCGATCCCCCAAAAGCCATGCGGGCGCAGGCGGCTGGCGCCAGCACGTTTGACCACCCATGGCGTGGTCAAGGCCCCCATGCGGTGTTCGTCATAGCCGAAGACGACATCGCCGGTGTCGCCGCGCTCGGTCACCTCGCACGCCTCCAACAGAGTGTGGGGCGGGTGGCGTTCGACCGCGAAGCCGGGAAACCGCCGGATCACCACCACCCCGTCGGTGGTGACCAGATACAGGCTGCCGCGGCCCTTGGCGTATTCCAAAGCGGGGAAGGCCAGCATCAGCAATCCCGGCACCAGGAACACCAGCCCCGCCCGCCAGTCCACCTCGGGCGGCCAGCCGTCGGTCAGCCCCACCGACAGCATCCAGCCCAGCCCGAACAGGCTGGCCGCCAGGCCCGTCACCGCCGGCGGCCAGACCCGCTGGGCATAGCGGCCGGGATCGGGGCGCCCGGCCCACAGAACACGTTCACCCGCGTGCAAGGCCCGGCCCAGCGCCTGCTGGTCCCGGGCGTCGTCCAGGGGGGCCGAGGGCGGGCCCGGGTCGCCGTCGGCGGTCGGCGGGGGCATCACCGAGGGGGCCGATCGCCGCGCAATTCGGCCGCCGACAGGTGTTCCCGGGGCCAGGGTATGAAGGCGAAGGCGAACAGGGCGACCAGATTGACCGTCGGCACCAGCATCAACAGCGCCCACACGGGGCTGCGGCCGGTCTTGGCGACCACGAACCCGCCTAGCGCGATGGTGGTCGTCAGATAGACGGCCATCACCAGATTGCCCCACAGCGGGCCAAGTGCGTCGATCCAAACCATCAGCCTTACCCCGACCAGGGCCAGCGGGGCGGCGACACGTCCAGCCCCGCCGGCCAGCGGCGGAACGCCAGCGGCGCCATGGCCAAGGGCAGGCCGAACCACGGCACCATGGCCAGCACCGCCGGCCAGGGCCGGAACCCGGCCCGCCGGTAGATCGCCATGAAGGCCAGCACCGCCAGCAGATTGTAGATCAGGCCATAGGGCCCGCCGTAGAGAGAGATGACCGTGTCCATGATGCGCAGATGTAGGGCCGGGACGGGTGCCGGTAAAGCACCCCGGGGTCAGGGCCGGGCGAGGGCTTGGGTCTTCCGGGCCGTCGCCACCTGCTGGCGCAACACGGTGTCGATGCGCCGGCGCAAGGTATCATTGATGCTCATCCGGTTCACCGCGAGGCGGGCGCCATCGGTTTGGTGCAGGGCGACCGGCAGCGTCTCCAGCCGCGCCGACAGCCCCTGGCGTTCGGCGATATGCGCCAGCGCGTGGGCGTAGCCCAGGGCATAATCGATCCGGCCCCGCTCCAGCAGTTGGAACACCCGCGCCTCCTTGGTGACGGTGACGATCTTGGAGGCTTCCAGCGCCGTGCCGGGGACCGCATGGCGCTCGGCACCGCTGACCGCGCCCAGCATCCGGTCGGACAGATGCGGCGCCCAATCCCCCGGGACGGCGTCGTCGGGCCGCAGCCGGGCCACCACCACCCGCATCGGGTGCAAGGGCGTCTCCGTGAAGGCCAGCATGCTGTCCTCAAACCCGGTGGCCATCAGGGGGGCCACGCCATCCAGCATGCCCTTGGCCAGTTCCAGGACCGCGCGCATGGGCGGCACGATGGTAAAGCGGAATTCCAGTTCGGGCAGGTGCGCGTCCAACGCCCGCAAGGCGGCGACGGTGGTCCCGCCCAGTTGGTCGCCGTCTCGGGTCACGAAGGGGGCGCATTCAATCAATCCGATGGTCAAGACCCGGGCCTTGCCGCGGTCATCCATGGCGCGCGCGGGTGCGGCGGTCGCGGCGACGGTTAGCGCCGCGGCCAAGGCCAGCACGATCGTGATCGGCTTGATGAACCCCATGGAACCCCTCCAACTGCCCAATGGCCAACATTATGGGATGGTGTATGAACAGACCGTTATGATGCCGGCTGGAACTGGACTATGTTTAAAGCGCACGGCCAGGCCCACCCCAAACACCGGGCGGGGGCCGTGACCGCGAGGTGAGCTCAGCCGGCCGCGACGGCCCGTTGGGATCGCCCGACCCGCTCACTGGCGCTTTTCAGCTGGCCGCAGGCGGCCAGGATGTCCTCGCCGCGCGTGGCGCGCACGGGGCTGGCATAGCCCGCGTCCATGACGATGCGGGCGAACCGGTCAATCGCCGCCTGGGTGGACGTCTCATACCGGCTGCCGGGCCAGGGGTTGAACGGGATCAGATTGACCTTGGCCGGAATGCCCTCCAGCAACGCGACCAGCGCCTTGGCGTCGGCCGGGCTGTCATTGACCTGCCGCAGCATGACATATTCGAACGTGATGCGGCGGGCGTTGGACAGGCCGGGATAGGTCCGGCACGCGTCCAGCAGCTGGGCCAACGGATACTTCCGGTTGATCGGCATGATCTGGTCGCGCAGGGCATCGGTGACGGCGTGCAAGGAAATCGCCAGATTCACGCCCAGCTCCCGCCCGCAGCGTTCGATCATCGGCACCACGCCGGCGGTGGACAGGGTGATGCGCCGCTTGGAGATGGCAATGCCGTCACCATCCATGACGATCCGCAGGGCCTTGGCGACATTGTCGAAATTGAACAGCGGCTCGCCCATGCCCATCATGACGATGTTGGTGAAGCGCTGCTGCTCCCGCGGGATCAGCCATTCGCCCAGGGCGTCGCGGGTGTGCATCACCTGGCCCAGAATCTCCACCGGGCTCAAATTGCGCACCAGCCGCTGGGTGCCGGTATGGCAGAAGGTGCAGGTCAAGGTGCACCCAACCTGGGATGAGACGCACAACGCCCCGCGGTCCTCCTCGGGGATGTGCACGCTTTCAACCTCCTGCCCGTCGGCGAAGCGCAGCAGCCATTTGCGGGTGCCATCAACACTGCGCAGGTCTTGGACGGCCACGGGACGGGCGATGACGAAACGTTCGGCCAGCTTGGCGCGCAACGGCTTGGCCAGGTCGGTCATGTCCTGGAAGTCCGTTGCACCACGGGCGTAGATCCAGCTCCACAATTGTTTGGCGCGGAACGGTTTTTCGCCGATTTCGATCATCAGCTCCGCCAATTCGGTCCGCTCCAGGCCGACCAGATTGACCCGCCCGTCGGGGTCTGGGCGGGGCTCTAGCCCGGTGGCTGCGGGGTCGGCCAAGGCGGCGGTGGTCATGGTGTGGCGGTCCAACGGAAAACGGCTGTGGGGCGCGGGTCTATACCGGAAAGCCGCGGTTTGGGCAAATGCCGCCGGGCGGGGCCGGTCATGCCGCCGCTTGGGCGCCTTCGAACCGGCGGACACGGTTGCGCCCCCCCTGTTTGGCGTCATACAGGGCCAGATCGGCCTTTTTCATCACCCTGCCGACATCATCGCCGTCCGCGTTGACGGCGACGCCGAACGACGCCGTGAAGCCGAACCGCTGATCGCCGGCGCGCAGTTTGATTTCCAATGTCTCCATGCGGATCAGATCGGCCACGGTGGCGGCCTGATCCAGGCTGCGGCCGGTCAGCAGCAGGCCGAACTCCTCCCCGCCCAGGCGCCCGACCGGGCAGTCGTTGGGCGCCACCCCCTGGGCCGCCCGGCAGAACGCCTTGATCGCCTCGTCCCCGACATCGTGGCCATAGGTATCGTTGATGCGCTTGAAGTGGTCGATATCCATCAGGATCATACCGACCGAACCGGGCCGGGCGTCCTGGACCGCCCGGCCGAGCGCTTCGGTGAAATAGCGCCGGTTGTAGGCACCGGTCATCGGGTCCTGGGTCGCCATGGTGTGCAGGCGCCGCTGCATGCGGATCAGCCGTTCCGCCGCCCGCAGCCGCGCTCGCAGCTCCCCGGATTCGACCGGCGTGCGGATGAAGTCATAGGCACCGCAATCCAACGCCACCTGGAAGTCCTGCCGGTCGCTGTGGCCGGTCAGGGCGATGACATAGACCAGTTCGGTCTCGACATGGGAGCGGATGCGCCACATCAGGTCATAGCCGTTCAGGCGCGGCAGGTCCAAGCCGGTCATGACCAGATCCACGCCCGGGGCCTCCGCCAGATAGTCCCACGCCTCCGCCCCGTTTTCGAACGCATCGACCCAGTGGCGGTCCGCCCGCAGCATCCGTTCCACCGACTGCAAGACGGCGGGATTGGCATCGACCAACACG
>CAYNRD010000244.1:0-4357 GCA_964399515.1 uncultured Mycobacteriaceae bacterium
ACCGCCGATGCCTGAAATCCGCTTTTATCACCTGCTGCGCCAGCCCTTGGATCGGGCGCTGGCGCAGGTGTTGGGCAAGACCTTGGGGCGCGGCTGGCGGGCCTTGGTGCTGGCCCGGGATGCGGGGGAGGTGGACTGGCTCAACGAACGGTTGTGGATGGTGCCGGAAGACGGCTTCCTGCCCCACGGCACCGCCAAGGACGGCCGGCCCCAGGACCAGCCGGTCTGGATCGCGGCCGAACCGGACAACGCCAATGGCGCCACCGTGCTGTTCCTGACCGGCGGGGTCGCGGGCAAGCCCGGCTTCCTGGCCGGGTTCGATCTGGTCTGCGATGTCTTCGATGGGCGGGATGATCGGGCGGTCGCGGCCGCGCGGGATCGGTGGCGGGCGTGCAAAGCGCACGGCCTGTCCCTGGCCTATTGGCAGGAGACCGAGACCGGCTGGGTTGAAAAGGCCAAATCCGGCTGAGCCCGGGCCGATTCGGCGGCACCGGTCCGTCAGGATCAGGTCTGTTGGTTTGGAAAACCGTGGGGTTGGGGCAACAGCGGGGCCGGACTTGGCGGCGGGGGCCGCGAAACCATGACAGCTGTGTTGCAAGCGGTCACACCCGCGACTAGCGTTTGACCAGAACAACCAAATCGGGCTGGGGCAGGGGCGATCAACGCGCCGCCACGAAGGCCCGACTGCGATGGGATTGGGAATGCTCAGGACAGTTTTGGCGACCACCGCGCTTGGCACGGTGCTGGCACTCAGTGCGCATGGCCGTGCGGTCGCGACGGATTTCGATGAATTCTTCGTCTTCGGCGACAGCCTGTCCGATACCGGCAGCCTGTTCGCGCTGACCGGCGGCCGGATCGATCCGTTCGCGCCGACCGTGGCGCCCAGCAGCGCCATCTTCAACACCGCCTTTCCGGCCAGCCTGCTGGACCCGACCCTGGGCACGCCGACCGGGCAGTTTTCCAACGGTATCAGTCATATCGACGTGCTGACCGGCGGCGACCTGACCGAGGTGGTCGGCCCGTTCGACCCCATCGACGGGGTCTCGGCGCCGGTGGCGCCCGGCCTGCCGTTGGTAGCACCGGTGACCTTCGATGAGGTGCAAACCTTCGATCCGGCCTTCGCCGGCCCCGACGGGTTCAACTTCGCCCATGGCGGCGCCACCACTGGCCTCAGCACCGCCGGCGGAACCAATATCGGCTTTCTGTCCCAGGTGGGCGCGTTCCTGACCCTGCAAGGCGGCGGTGCCTTGACCGTTGACGAGGATGACGCGGTCAGCGTGTTCATCGGCGGCAATGACTTCTTCGACCCGCTGGCCGTGGGTGCGGCGCCGGACACCGACACGGTGGCCTCGGCCCTGACCAATGTGGGCATCGGCCTGAGCACGTTGGATGCGGCCGGGGTGGACAATTTCATTGTCTTCAATCTGCCCAATCTGGGCGGCGTGCCGCTGGCGGTCGAATCCTCCGCGGCCCTGGCCGCCATGGCCGGGGCGATCCCGGATCCGGATCTGCAGTCCGAAGCAATCGCCGAGGCGGAGTTCCTGCCCGACCTGTTCACCATGTTAAGCGGTACCTTCAACGCCAGCCTGGAAACCGAGGTGCTGCAGCCGCTGAAGGATGCCGGCAACACGGTGTTCCTCGTCGATGTCGAGACTTTGTTCGACGCGGTCCAGGCCGACCCGGAGGCGTTCGGCTTCACCAACGCCACCACCGCCTGCTTCAGCCTGGTGACACTGTCGCCCACCGGCGCCTGCACCACCGCGGAGGAGGTGGAGACGACCGTGTTCATCGATTCCCTGCACCTGACCGAAACCGCCAACCAGTTGCTGGGTGAATTCGCGCTGGGCTCGATCGAGAACCAAAGCACGGCGGCCCCCTTCTTCCTGACCCTGGACCAGCTGTCGCTGCTGGGTACGGAAAGCCAGTTCGAGGCGGTCAACACGCGGCTGAACGCCGCCCGGGCCGGGCTGGGGCGCATCTCCCTCTTGGGCGATCTGTCGGCGTTCCAGGGCCGGGAGGTGGCCACCAACACCGCCGAAGGCACCCCGGTCCAGGTCGCCGAAGCCGGATCCGGTGTCGGCGACCAGGGGCCTTTGGGCGTGTTCTTGTATGGCAGCTACCGGTCCGGGGACCGTACCGAGCCCGGTTCGACCACGGCCAATTTTGATTTCGACCGGGCGACCGTGGTCGCCGGCGTCGATTACGCGGTCGATGAGCATGTGCTGGTCGGCATCGCCGGCGGCTATGGCCGCACCACCAGTGAGGTGGACGGCAATGTGGGCGAGACCGACGTCGACAGCTTCAACTTCTCCGCCTATGCGTCCCTGGCGTTCGACAGCTTCTACGGTGACCTGACCGGCGGCTTCAGCTTCGACCAGTTCGAGACCGACCGGACCAGCTCCGGCCCGCTGGGCAACGCCACCGGGGATTTCAACGGCTCCAGCTTCGGCGTCGCGGTGAACGCGGGCTACAACATCGTCGATACCGAGTCCCTGGCGATTGGGCCGACCGCCGGCTTCCGATACATCGACCTGCGCATCGAAAGCTTCACGGAAGAGGGGGCGGGACCGCTGAACCTGGAGGTCGATGAGCTGGAGCTGATCTCCACGATCTTCTCCGTCGGCCTGCAGGCGTCGGGCCGGCTGGAGTTCGCCGGCGGCGCGATCACGCCCCATGCCCGGGCCGCCTTCGAGGCGGAAACCGATGACCAAGACCGCATCGCCACCGTGACCCAGGCGGGTGGGCAGGTGATCACCGCCGAAGATGGCATCCTGGTCGATCAGGCGTTCGTGGTCGGCGGCGGGCTGGCCATGGAATTCCAGAACGGCTTCGCCGCGGTGGTCGACGGCCAAACCCGCCTGATCGAGGACGGCACCGACTTCACGGTCGCGGGCCGGCTGGCGTACCGGTTCTAACCCCGGATTCGATGGCGAATCCGGGCCAGTAAACCGCTCACTCGGCCGTCTGGGCGGCCTCCAGGGCTTCGGCGGCTTCCATCCAGGCGGCCTCGGCGGCGATCAGGTCGGTTTCCACGGCCTTCAGCCGCATGCGCAAGTCGGTGACCGCGTCGGGCGGGCCCTGATACAGGGCCGGGTCGGCCAGGTCCGCCTCCAACCGGGCCTTTTGGCCGGCCAGGGTTTCCATCGCCTTCTCATGCCGGGCGACGGTTTTTCGGAGCGGGGCCAGGCTTTGGCGCTTTTGGGCCGCGTCCTGGCGGCGGGCCTTGGCGTCCTCCTTGCCCGCGGCGGCGGCCGGCTTGGCGCCGCCGGCGCCGTTTGACTTCGGCGTCGGCTTGCCCGGGCGGGCGCTGGCCGCCAGCAGCCGCTTATAGGCGTCCAGATCGTCGTGATAGGGCTGGCAGGTGCCGTCCGCGACCAGCCACAGCCGGTCGGCGGTCAACTCAACCAGGTGCGGGTCGTGGGTGATCAGGATCACCGCACCGCCATAGGCGTTCAGGGCCGCGATCAGGCTGTCGCGGCTGTCGATGTCCAGGTGGTTGGTGGGCTCGTCCAGGACCAGGATATGGGGCTTGTCCCGGGTGACCAGGGCCAACAACAGCCGCGCCTTCTCCCCGCCCGACAAGCCGGCGATCGGGGTCAGCGCCCGGTC
Organism: uncultured Mycobacteriaceae bacterium; assembly: GCA_964399515.1. Taxonomy (GTDB): domain Bacteria; phylum Pseudomonadota; class Alphaproteobacteria; order DSM-16000; family Inquilinaceae; genus CAYNRD01. The sequence goes on from CAYNRD010000244.1 coordinate 3,610, forward strand.
CTGGGTGAAGCCGAACCGGCCCAGATGGCTGCGCACCGCCTCTGGCAGGGCCTTGGGCATCCAAAGCTGGGCTTGCTGGGCCGCGGTCAGGGTGTCATCCAACTCCTCGGTCTGGTGCTGGGCGAAATACCCGACGCGCAGGTTCCGGGCTCGGGTGACCGTGCCCGACAGCGGTTGAAGCCGGCCCGACACCAGCTTCGCCAAGGTGGACTTGCCGTTGCCGTTGGCCCCCAACAGCGCGATCCGGTCATCCTGGTCTATTCGGAAGGCCACGTCCTTGAGCACCGGCCGGCCGTCATAGCCCACCGAAACCCCGTCCAGATGGATCAGCGGCGGCGGCAGCGCGTCGGGGGAGGGGAAGTCGAACGCCGCCCAGGCGCTTTCGACCACGGGGCCGGTCGCCTCCAGCTTTTCCAGCATCTTCAGCCGGCTTTGGGCCTGGCGCGCCTTGGACGCCTTGTAGCGGAACCGGTCGACGAAGGCCTGCATGTGTCGACGCTGCTTGTCCACCTGGGCGGCCCGCGCCGCTTCGGTTTGCAGCCGCGCGGCCCGGGTCCTGGCGAAACGATCGTAGCCGCCGGCGTAGCGGGTCAGCACCCGGTTTTCCAAATGCAGGATGCCGTCGATGGACCGGTTCAGCAGCCCCCGCTCGTGGGAGACCAGGATCAGCGTGTGCGGGTAGCGGGCCAAATACCCCTCCAGCCACAGAGCGGATTCCAGGTCCAGGTGGTAGGTCGGCTCATCCAGC
>CAYNRD010000245.1:0-4344 GCA_964399515.1 uncultured Mycobacteriaceae bacterium
CAATTGGTCATAATGTCAAACACGTGGTTCGAGGTTACTCCGCCAAGGCGCACCACGTGGTCACTGGCCGTGAAGTGGCGGGATGGCCGAAAACTATCCTGTCCCCGTGCGGGCGGTCGGAGCGTTTGACCGAACACGCGCCAGCCCGCAGTATGGCGTGAAACGGTTCGGTCGGGCGTCGGCGGCGGTCGATCCCCATTGAGCATGGCGGTTGATGATCACGTACCCCTTCACCGGTCGGTGCTTGTGCGGCCGGGTCACGTTTGCAGCCCTGGGGCCCATCGCCTGGCAGTGCCACTGCCATTGCGAGAGCTGCCGACGGGCGACCTCGGCGCCGTTCACCACCTTTCTGGGCGTGCCCAGCATCGGGGTCACCTGGACCGGCGCCGCCCCGGCGGTCTTCCGGTCCTCTCCGGGGGTCGAACGCCGCTTTTGCGGGCATTGCGGAACACCCATGGCGTTCCAGGCCGAATGGTATCCGGGTGAAACCGATCTTTATGCCGCCAGCCTGGACGACCCAACGGTGATCCGGCCCGAATTCCACGTCCATATCGCTGAAAAGTTGCCCTGGGTGGGCCTGTCGGACGATTTGCCGAAATACCCGCACGGCTACACGGAGCCGGCCGGGGGCTGACCGGCCGGTGGGCGATTCCCGGCCCCGCCGGCCAACCGCGCCCGCGCCTCCAGCCCCGCCGCCAGGAAGACCGGGAACCATAGGAACAGCCAGGTGGGCCCGGCATTCTCCAGGATGCGGCCGAAATGGGTCAGCCCCGCCGTGGCCCCGGTCGCCAGCATGGTGAGCGCCATCAGGCCGTGCAAGGTGTGGCGGCTGCCATGGGCGATCCAGGCACTCCGCCCCAGCACCCACAGCAGCAGCCCAAGCCCGATCAGCCCGGTCGAGACCGCCGTGTCCAGATACAGGTTGTGGGCGTTGCGGAATTCATGCTGGTGCACCTCATAGCGCAGGCCGCTGATCGCGCCATGGCCGAACACCGGCGCCTCGGCGATCCACCGCACGGCCTGGCCCCAGATCTCCAGCCGCCAACTGTCGCCCCGCAACAGGAACGTCCACGGCTCCAGCGCGATGACCGCCGCCAGGATCGCCAAACCGGCGACCAGGCCCGCCGTCGCGATCTTCACCGCCATCGCCCGGTCGAGCCGGTGCCACCCGAACACCAGGGCGACCGCACCGCCCGCCGTGACCGCCAGCAAGGTGCCCCGGGTCTGGCTCCAAACCACGAACAGCACGATCGCGGTGGCCCCCGCCAGCAGCAGCACGGTGACCCGCGGATGGGGCGGCCGGCACGCCACCGCCAGGGCCGCCGTGGCTATCACGCCATACAGGGTGATCTGGCCGATCAGGTCTTGCTTCAGCCCGATCGCGCGGAACCGCTGGGTCACGTCGCCGGCGTCCAGATGGACCACGGCCGATACCCCGGCGCCCAGCAGGCAGCCGGCCATCAACCCCACCAACAGCCAGCCCAGCGGCCGGCCATCCTCGGGATCGAACGCCACCATCACCACCATCATGAAGCCCAAGGTCAACAGCAGGATGCGGATGTGATCCAACGCCTCGATCACGCCCAGCGAGCCCCAGCTTGCCGAGACGCTGATATACAGGAACAGCGCGAGCGTGGCCTGGGCCAGGGGCGAAGCGCGGATCAGCCGCATGGCCAGGCGCCCATGGACCAGCACCACCAGCGGCAAGACCACCACATACAGCACCATGCGGACCTCGGCCGAGCCAAGCAGGAAGAACAGGGACAAAAACAGCCCCGCCACTGCCTGCAACAGCACGGGCGCGCGCAGAACGCCCAAGACAGGCGCCGCCCGCCAAGCCGGATGCTGCCGCGACATGTCCGTCACCGTCCCGTCCCCATGCCCTGGCTAGACCGACCGCGCACGCGACCCAACGCCGCCCGCGGACGGGGCCGGCCGGCGCCGGCGCCAATTGGGCCCGGCATAGACGCCCAGAACGATCAATAGCATCGAAGCCCCTCGGCACAGGCGTTTCGCCGACCGCAACGCCGCCGTCAGACCGATCACCGGTGCCGCCAGCAGGGTCGGGACCGTGAATAGGATCCCCAGGGCCACCTGCACTCCCCCCTCGGCCAAGAGCCGACCGGCCACGGCCAGCGGGCCGTGCGTGCGGCGCAAACTCACCCAGCGCACCCAGCCATAGGCCATCCACCGGCGCAAAAGCCATGATGGCGTAAGCCGATCCGGCGTCACCGGGTCGAACACCACCGCATCGGGGACCGTCACGATCCGGTGCCCCATCCGGCGCAAATCGCCGAAGAACACCGTATCCTCCCCGCCCCGGCCGCCAAAGCCGGCATCGAACCGCACCCCGCGGTCGCGCAGCACCGATGCGGCGATCAGCACGTTCGAGCCCCGCGCCGAGGCCGCCTCATACCCGTCAGGCCGCACCTTACCGCGAAAGAATCCGCCCGTGACCGCCCAGGCGGGCGCATGATCCGGGAACACCGGCCGGGTGGTGCCGGACACGATCGCGGCCCCATGACGGTCCGCACCGGCCAGCAGGGCCGCGGCCCAATCCTGGGCCGGGGACTCGTCATCATCCAGGAAGGCGACCCACGCCACCCCGGCCCCGGCCGGGGTCCGCAGCCAGGCCAGCGCCGCGTTGCGGGCCTGGGCGATGCCGGGCGCCGCCTCCCGGATCACCCGCACGGGCCACCGCCAGCGATGCCCCGCCCGCGCGATGGCCCCCGCAACCGTGCCGTCGGTGCCATTATCGATCACCAGGACAGCCAGGCGGAACGGGCGCGCCCCCTTGGGCAGGATCTGGGCGTCCACCGCGTCCAACGCCCTGAGCAGCAAGCCCATGCGGTCATGGGTCGGGATGCAGACCACCAGCAACGGATGGTCTGTTCCAACGGCATCTGCCGGGTCCGCGCGGGTGTGGTCGGAGGTCATGGGAGGGTGAGTAGACCGACAGGTTTGCGCCGTCCAGCATGGGCGCTTGTCCGATGCCGCCAATGCGACTACACGGCTGGGTCTGTTGGATCCCTCACAAATCCGCCCAAACTATGCGTGTTCTGCTGATCGCGAATTTGACCGAGCGCCATGCCGGACGCCGGTACTATTTCACCGGCCCAAAACTCGCCAACGGCTTCACCCGGACGGGTGCCGCGGTGCTGACCTTCAACGACCGGGACGTTTCCGAACGTCTGGCCCCCTTCGCGTTCCGGCCTTGGGGGCGGGGCAAGATGAACCGGCTGTTGCTGGAAACGGTTGAGAATTTCAAGCCCGACCTGATCGTCATGCACCATGCCGACCTGGTGGAACGACGCACGCTCGCGGCGATTCGCGCCCGCGCCACTGCGCCGCGGATCGTGTTGGTCAATGTCGATCCGCTGTTCGACCCCAAGCCGCCGGTGAACATTCGCCGCTACCACGACCTGGTGGACGCCGTGTTCATGACCACGGCCGGCGAAGCCCTGAAAACCGTCGCCCATCCCAACACCCGGGTTCGGTTCATGCCCAATCCGGTCGATCGCGCGTTCGAAACCGGCCGGGCCTTCGACGTGACCGACCCCGACGCCGACGTCTTCTTCGCCGGGCGGCCGGAACAGGATCCCGGGGACCGGCCCAAAACCGATCGGCTGTCGGTGCCGTTGGCCTTGCGCGAGCGCCTGCCCCAGGTCCGGTTCGCGTTCCACGGCTTCGATGGCAAGCCGGCCCTGGTCGGCCACGCCTACGCCGCCGTGGTCGGCCGGTGCCGCATGGGCCTGAACCTGAACCGGGTTTCGGGCTACCACCTGTATTCATCCGGCCGGATCGCCCAGTACATGGGCCATGGGCTGTTGTGTTTTCAGGAACGGGGCAATGGCTTCGAAACCCTGTTCACCGAGGATGAGCTTGGCTTCTACAGCGACCTGGATGACCTGGCGGCCCAGATCAGCGCCTTCAAGGCCGACGATGCCCGGGCGCGGGCGATCGCGGCGGCGGGACACAAAAAGGCCCATGACTGGTTCGCGATCGACCGCATCGTGCCCTACCTGATCCAAGGTGCGTTCGGCGCGCCGATCCACCCGGACGACTACCCCTGGCCGACCGAGGCGTACTGACCGGGGTCTTCAATCCAGGCGGAACGGTCTCGGCAGCAGGTCGGCCAGGGTAAAGCGGCCGGCGCCGTCGACCAGGATTTCGGCGTCGGGCGCCATGAACTCCGCCATCACCTGCCGGCAGGCGCCGCAGGGCATCAGGGCGGGGCCGGGTGCCCCCGGGTCGGCCGAGGTCGAGACCGCCAACCGGTCGATCCGGCGGGCGCCGGCGGCAACGGCGGTGAAGATCGCCACCCGCTCCGCGCAGACGGCAAGG
>CAYNRD010000246.1:0-4338 GCA_964399515.1 uncultured Mycobacteriaceae bacterium
GTCCTACCGCTTCGCTGCTTGAGGACGTGCTATCCAGAAAACCGCCTGTGGCGGTGGTGCCCCCGGCCCGACTCGAACGGGCACGCCCGTGAAGGCGGCAGATTTTGAGTCTGCTGCGTCTACCAATTCCGCCACAGGGGCATCGCATGCGCGAAGGGCCGGGCTTATAGCTTGCCGCCCCACCCCGGTCAACGGTATCAGGCCCGCCAGCCCCGGCCCCCTCCCGAACAAAGCGCCCCCGCCCGTGTATCACCGTCGCCTCTATGCCTGGACCCTGCGCCAGGCCGAACGCCGCCATGCCCTGGTCAGCCTGGGCACGATCTCGTTCGTCGAAAGCTCGTTCTTCCCGATCCCGCCGGACATCTTGATGGTGCCGATCATCCTGGCCAACCGGGCCCGGGCCTGGCTGACCGCGTCGGTGGCCACGGTCACCTCGGTGCTGGGTGGGCTGTTCGGCTATCTGATCGGCTATCTGTTCTTCGACACCGTCGGCATCACGATCATCGAAACCCTGGGCAAGCAGGACCAGTTCGCCGAATTCCAGACCCTGTATCAGGATTGGGGGGCGTGGATCGTGTTCATCGCCGGGGTGACGCCGTTTCCGTACAAGGTGGTCACGGTGGCCTCCGGCGTGGTGGTACTGGACCTGGTTGTGTTCACAATCGCCTCGGTGCTGGCCCGGGGGCTGCGCTTCTTCCTGGTGGCGGCCCTGTTGTGGTGGTTCGGCCCCGTCATCCGGGACTTCCTGGATAAGCGCCTTGGCTGGGTGCTGACCGCCTTCGTGGTCCTGCTGCTGGGCGGCTTCCTGGTGATTTGACCGGCGGCGTTCGCCCATGGGCGGGTCACATGTCTGTGACCCCCCCCACACGCGCCCCCCGGGGACGGGTGGCCCGGCCATGCCGCGCCCGCATGCGCGGGGTGACCGGCGGCACAGTGATCGGGCGTGAGGCTTCCTACCCTGGGCTCACATCGCCGGGCGCCTTCCGCCCGGCCCAAACCGAAGCCCAGACCACAGGAGTAGTTGCCATGACCCTCTCGAAACCGATCCTGATCGCCGCCCTGGCCCTGTTGGCCGCCCTGGTGTTCAGCGCCTCCCCCGCCTTCGCCGGCAAGGTGACCAGTGCTGTGCCGGGCGAGCCCGGCTTTGTCGATGTCGGCCTGTTCATCGACACCGATGCGGACGACCGCGCCGAAACCGTCGCCGACACCGGCGATGACGCGGTGTCGGCCGAGTAACCGCCCGCTGGCCGCCATCCGGCACGTGTGTGACCCCACGCACTTTCCCGCCGCCGGATGGCGGTCACTGTTTGGGCCAGCACGCACCGGCCGCCGCACCGCCTCGGCCAACGGGGTCGGGGTGGCGACCGCCCGCCCAAGACCAGGAGATGGGATCGCCGATGACCCAAGCCCAAGTGATCGTCATCCTGGTGGCCGCGATGATCGCGTTCACCGTCGCGGCGTCGGCCGCCCTGGCCGCGCCGGCGCCAGGCGATGATCCCAACGCCGAAGCCGGGATCGTGGCCGGCTTGGCCGCCACGCCGGGCCCACGAAACCGATAGCACTGCGCGGACCGCGCGCCCCGCTCAATCCGAGGGCAATGCGGTCAGTTCGGCACGCCGCCCAGCGGGTGGTTGGCGTGTGGCCACTGGTCGGCGGTGCTGAACCGCTCGACCAGGAAATCCAGAAAGCTGCGGATCTTGGCCGACACATGCTTGGTCGGACTGTAGACCGCGTACAGCCCGATGGTCGGCGCCCGCCAGCCATGCAGCACTTCGACCAGCTGGCCAGTGGCCAGATGGGGATCGACGATGAAGCTGGGCTGGATGATCACCCCCATGCCCGCCACGGCCGCCTCGCTGATCGTCTCACCATTGTTGGTGCGCAGGTTACCGTCCACCCGGACCGTCCGCCTGCCGCCGACCCCCTCCAGCACCCAGTCGCTCACCTGGGACCACAGGGTATAGATCAGGCAGTTGTGATCCTTGAGGTCCTCCGGATCGTCCAGCTTGGGCGCCGTCTCCAGATAGGCCGGCGCCGCGCAGACCACCATGCGGGTTTCGCCCAGTTTGCGCGCGATCATGGAGGAGTCTTGCAAGGCACCGATCCGGATCGCCACATCCACCCCTTCCTCGACCAAATCGATCTGCCGGTCGTTGAAGGTGATCTCCACCGAAACCTTGGGGTAGCGTTGGCAATAGTCGGGCAGGGCCGGCGCCACGTGCAGGCGCCCGAAGGTCATCGGCGCGTTCACCCGCAACACCCCCTTGGGGTCCACCTGCTGGCTGGTGACGGTGGTCTCCAACTCCTCGATCGCGGCCAGGATCTCCCGCGCGCGGTCAACGAACATGCGCCCGCCCTCGGTCAAGGACAGCCGTCGCGTGGTCCGGTTGAGCAGTTTGACGCCCAACCGGTCCTCAAGCTCCATGACATGTTTGGAGGCCATGGCGCGGGACATCGCCATTTGTTCCGCCGCGGCGGCGAAGCTGCCCGCTTCGACCACCCGGGAAAACACCTCCATGCTTTTCAGCCGATCCATCCAACTGTATCCGTGACGGGGCCGGGGTGTCCGTGGGCCGTCCGACCACTCCGGGGGGGCTCGGCCGGATCCCGGCGACCCTATGCCGCGGGGAATTAATACCCATATCATCAATCGGGCTATTGCCCAAATGACACCGAAATGGCCGGTTTGATCAATGAAAATCACGGTTAACGCCCAAATCCTGACCAGGCTGGGTCCGCGGGGCTGCGTGGCGGGTCTGGGCGCGGTCAGTGCCGCGGTGTTGGCCGGGGCCTATGGGTTCGAGCATCTGGGCGGGTTCCTGCCCTGCCAGATGTGTCTGTGGCAGCGCTGGCCCCATGGCCTGGCCGTGGTGGTGGCGGTGGTGGCGGTGCTGCTGGCGGGGCGGGTTCCGGCGGCCGCGGTCTTGGGGCTGGGGGCCGTCTTCCTGTTGGCGGCGGGGGGTGCGGGCCTGGCCGCCTACCATGTCGGGATGGAGCAGCACTGGTGGCCGGGCCCGGCCAGCTGTGCCGCCGGCGGCGGGTTCGACCCCGCGTTGAGCCTGCAAGAGCTGCGGGCGGCGCTGCTTGAGACGCCGTTCGTGCCCTGCGACAGGGTGGCGTGGTCGCTGGGCGGTGTGTCCATGGCGGGCTATAATGCGCTTGTATCGGCCGGGCAGGCGGGGCTGGCGTTGGTGGTGTTGACCGCGCGCGCCGGCGCTGCCGGTTCCGGCCGCCCATCGCATGCCCGGTGACGCCCATGACCTCCCGCCCCGATGACGATCAATGGACAGGCCGCCCCTTGCCGGGTGACGGCGGTGCCGCCCAAATCACCGCCCGGCGCCTGCGCGGGGCCGAGGCGGCGGAAACCCTGGTGCGCCGGTTCCTGGCCGGCACCCGGATCACCGGCGCGCCGGACCAGCCGGCGCAGGAGACAGACCGGGCCTGTGCCGCGCTGTTGGTGCGGGCGGGGGCCAGGCCCAGCCTGGTCTACCCGTTGACGGCGGCGGTCGGCTTCGCCTTGGGCGCCGGCGCGGCCCTGGCCGGGCCGCGGCTGACCGCCGCCGCCCATGAGGGGCTGATCCAGGCGGTGATCGCGCGGCAGGATGCCGGCCCGGAGCGCCGGTTGGACGACGACAGCCCCGACCCGGCCGAAGCCCTGGACGCGCTGGCCGAGCGGTTGGAGGATTCGGCCCTGGCGGGCCAGGATCCGGACGCTGAAACCGCGCCCGCCGCCGCCGGCCGGCTGGACGATGCGGCGTCCCAGATCGTCAAGCTGGCGGCGGGCCGCCTGCTGGCGGTGGCCGCGCGCGTGTGACCGAGGGGAGCAGCCGCCATGAAGATCAACGGAGTTGCCTGGCGCACCCTGTGGCCCGAGCCCGATGGGGCGGTCGGCATCATCGACCAGACCCTGTTGCCCCATCGGTTTGAAACCCGCCGCCTGGTCGCCTGGCAGGACGCCGCCCAAGCCATCGCCCAGATGTGGGTGCGCGGCGCCCCGCTGATCGGCGCCACCGCCGCCCATGGCGTGGCCCTGGCCATGGCCGAGGATCCGTCGGACGCCCATTTGGCCATGGTCCGCGACCGGCTGTGGGCCACCCGGCCGACCGCCGTGAACCTGGCCTGGGCCCTGGACCGGGTCGGCACCGCCCTGGCCCGGGTGGCGCCGGCGGATCGGGCCGCGCGCGCCCGGGCGCTGGCGGCGGAGCTGTGTGACGAGGATGTGGCGATCAACGCCGCGATCGGGGAGGTCGGGCTGGACCTGATCCGGCGCATCCATGACCGGACCGGCGCGCCGGTCCGCATCCTGACCCATTGCAATGCCGGCTGGCTGGCCACGGT
>CAYNRD010000247.1:0-4311 GCA_964399515.1 uncultured Mycobacteriaceae bacterium
GTGGTCTTGCCATGGGTGCCGCCGATGGCGATCGCCCATTTCAGCCGCATCAATTCGCCCAGCATTTCCGCCCGGCGCACCACCGGGATCAGGGCGGCGCGGGCGGCGGTCAGCTCCGGATTGTCCGGCCGAATCGCCGAGGAGACCACGACAACGGCGGCGTTCTGGACGTTGTCCTCGGCATGGCCGACCGCCACCTGGATGCCCAGGCCGCGCAGGCGCTTGACATTGGCGCTGTCGGCGATGTCGCTGCCCTGGACCGTGTAGCCCAGATTGTGCAGCACCTCGGCGATGCCGCTCATGCCGATGCCGCCGATGCCGACGAAGTGGATGCGGCCGATATCCAGGGGCATCTCCCTCATGGCCGGCCTCCACGGGTCTGGCTCTGGCCGTCGGCATGGGCCAGCACGCGCGCGCACAGCCGATCGACCGCGTCGGGACGGGCCAGTCTGGCGGCGGCGGCGGCGGCACCGGTCAGGGTCGCGGGCGCGGTGACCAGGGCCGTTAGGTGGTCGGCCAGGGCGGCCGGGCTCAGCTCGGCCTGGGGCATCAGCCAGGCGGCACCGGCCTCGGCCAGGACCCGGGCGTTGGCGGTCTGGTGGTCATCGGTCGCGAAGGGGAAGGGGATCAGGCAGGCCGGCCGGCCGGCGACGGTCAACTCCGCCACCGTCGAGGCTCCCGACCGGCTGATCACCAAGTGACTTTGGGCCAGGCGCTCTGGAACGTCCCCGAAGAAGGGTGACAGTTCGGCCGCGATGCCGGCTTGGGCGTAGAGCCGCCGCACGTCGTCCAGATCCTCCGCCCGGCACTGCTGGACCACCGACAGCCGCCCGCGCACGGCGTCCGGCAGCAAGGCCAAGGCCGCGGGCACGATCTCCGACAGGGCCCGGGCGCCCTGGCTGCCGCCCAGGACCAGCACCCGGATCGGGCCCGCTTCGGCCGGGGGCGTGTAGCGGGTGGCGGCATAAGCGATCGCCGGGCGCACCGGGTTGCCGGTCATCGCCGTTGCCACCGTGGCGTCCAGCCCGCCCACCGCCGGAAAGCTGGTGCAGACCAGCTGCGCGCGCCCAGCCAGCCAGCGGGTCACCCGGCCGGCGAAGGCGTTCTGTTCATGCAGGATCACCGGGATGCGCCGGTGGCGCGCGGCCAGGCATGTGGGGAAGGCGGCGTAGCCGCCGAAGCCGACCACGGTGTCGATCCGGCGCCGGGCTAAGACACGGCGCGCCGCCAGGTAGCCTCGCAACAGCGGCCACAACGCCCGGACCAAGCTTTTCAGCCCGCCGGAGGGGGAGGCGGCCGGGATCCGGTCCACGGCCAGGTCGGGCAGCCGGTCGCCAAAACCCTGGCCCCGGTCATCGGTGATCAGCACCGGCGTGTGGCCGCGCTCGGGCAAGGCCGTGGCCAGGGCCTCGGCCGGGAACATGTGGCCGCCGGTGCCGCCGGCCGCCAAGGCGATGATCCGCGGCCCGGTCATGGCAGCCCCCGCGGCGTGCCGGCGGCATAGACCGCCTGGATCGGCCCCTTGGCGCGCGGGGCCTGGCGGGTCAGCGCCAGCAGCATGCCGGTGGTTGCCGCCAGGGCCAAAAGCGAGGAGCCGCCATAGCTGACGAACGGCAGGGTCATGCCCTTGGTCGGGATCAGGTGCAGGGTCGAGCCCAGATTGATCAGCGACTGCAGGCCGATTTGCACCGCCAGCCCGGACGCGGCCAGCAGCACGAACAGATCGTTCTGGGCGAAGGCGCGGCCCAAGCCCCGCAGCACGAAGCCGGCGAACACGACCACCAGAACCAGGCTTAGGATCAGGCCGTATTCCTCCCCCGCGACGGCGAAGATGAAATCGGCATGCACATCCGGGATCTGGTGCTTGACCGTGCCGTCGCCGGGGCCTGTGCCCCACAGCCCGCCGTTGGAGAACGCCTCCAGGGACTTGTCCACCTGGTAGGTATCGGCGCCTTCGGGGTTCAGGAACCGGTCGATGCGGCTGGCCACGTGCGGAAGGGCCAGATAGGCGCCCAGCATGGCCGCCATGGCCATCAGGCCCGCCCCGACCACCAGCCACAGCGGCAATCCGGCCAGGAAGAACTGAGTGCCCCAGACGGCGGTGATCAGCACCGCCATGCCCAGGTCCGGCTGCAGCATCAACAGCGCCACCAACAGCGCCCACAGGCCAATCGACAACGCCCGGCCCGGGAAGCCCGGCACCAAGACTGCCCGGGAGAACAGCCACGCGGCGGCGACGGCGAAGGCCGGCTTGGCGAATTCCGACGGCTGCATGGACATGCCGGGCAGGTGCAGCCAGCGGGTGGCCCCCTTGATCTCCGCCCCGATCACCAGCGTGGCCAGGATGCCCAGCACCGCGCCCGCCAGCATCAGCCAGCCCAAGCGCCGGATGCGCACCGGGTCCAGCATCGACACGATGACGATCACCATCACCGCCAGCGCCGTGAAGGCCAGGTGCCGGATGACGAAGTGGAATTCGTTGGCGATGCCGATCCGGCTGGCGACCGCCGGGCTGGAGGCGGTGATCAACAGGCACCCGGCGACGATCAGGATGGCCAGCGCGGCCAGTTGCCAGCGATCGATGGTCCGCCACCATTGGCTGACCAGCGATTGGTCCCGGCGGGGCCGGACCGGATGATCCCAGGTGGCGGTCATGCGGCCCCCCCAGCGGTGCCGATCACCAGCCCGCGCTGCAGGCCCCGGACCGAGGCAACGAACGCATCGCCGCGAGCCTCGAAATTGGCGAACTGATCCCAGGACGCGCAGGCGGGCGACAACAGCACGACCGGGGCCGGGCCCCCTGGCTGCGCGTCCAGATCCGCCCGGGCGGCCGCGAAGGCGTCCCGCACCGCCTGGTCCAGGTCGCCGCAGCGGTTGGCGGTGACCCGGCCCGACAGATAGGCCGCGAAGGTCTCCGTGCCTTCGCCGATCAGATGGGCGGATTTGATCCGGTCCAGATAGGGGTCCAGTGCGTCCAGGCCGCCCTGTTTGGGCCGGCCGCCGGCGATCCAGTGGATGCGGGCATAGCTGCCCAGGGCCTTGGCGGCGGCCTCGGGGTTGGTCGCCTTGGAATCGTTCACGAACTTGATGCCCAGGGCGCTGCCGGCCAGCTCCTGGCGGTGGCGCAGGCCACCGAACCCGGGCAGTGCCGACGCCAGCGCGCCTTCGGGCACGCCCAGCGCCCGGCAGGCCGCATAGGCGGCGGCGGCGTTCTGCCAGTTGTGGGCGCCCGGCAGGGTGTCGATGCCGCCCAGATCCAGGACCCGATGCGCCGGGCCATGGCTGGCATCGAACAGCACGCCGCCCTGGGCATGGACCCCGCCCGGCGCCGGCCCGGCGGCGGAGATGGGCACCACCTTGAGCCCGCCTTCGGTCAGCAGGCTGGCCAGTTCGGCCGAATGGTCATCATCCAGGCCGATCACCGCCGTGCCGCCCTCGGCCATGTGGCCGAACAGGCGGGCCTTGGCCCGGACATAGGCGGCCATGTCCGGATAGCGGTCCAGATGGTCGGCGCTGATGTTCAGGAACACGCCCACCGTCCAGCGGGTCTTGGAAATGGTCTCCAGCTGGTAGGAACTGCACTCCAGCACATAGGTGCCGCCCGGCCCCATGGGCTCCAGGGCCAGGGCGGCCGGGCCCAGATTGCCGCCCGCCGCCACCCGGCGGCCCGACGCGGCCAGCAGATGGGCGATCAGTGCGGTGGTGGTCGATTTGCCATTGGTGCCGGTGATGCCGACGAACGCCGCCTCGGCGTCCGCCGCCGCCAGCAGGTCGATGTCCGACAGGATGGTCACGCCCTCGGCCAGCGCCCGGGCGACCGCCGGATGGGGGGCCGGGTGGGCGCGCGGAATGCCCGGCGACAGCACCAGATGGGTGACGGCGCCATAGCCCTGGGCGGCGAAATCGACCAGGGCGATCCCCTCCCGCTCGCCATTGGAGCGGCCCTTCAACCCGTCATCCCAGCCGACCACCGCCAGGCCGGCGGCCTTCAGAGCCTTGACGGCGGCAACGCCGGACACGCCCAAGCCCAGCACCGCGAAGCGGGCGGCCTGGAAGTCCGGTTGGGTCTTGAGGGGGGACAGGTCGATCATCGCCGGTCACCGCAGCTTCAAGGTGGCCAGGCCGACCAGGGCCAGGACGGCGGCGATGATCCAGAACCGGACCACGATGGTCGGCTCCGCCCAGCCCTTCTTTTCAAAGTGGTGGTGCAGGGGCGCCATGGCGAATACCCGCCGGCCGGTCAGCTTGAAGCTCGCCACCTGCACGATCACCGACACCGTCTCCAGCACGAACAGCCCGCCAATGATCAGG
>CAYNRD010000248.1:0-4291 GCA_964399515.1 uncultured Mycobacteriaceae bacterium
GGCGACCAAGCCCCGGCCCGCGCCCACGGCGCCCGCGGCAGCACCCGCGCCCACAGCGCCCGCGCCCGGCCGGCCGAGCCCGGCCGGCGCCGCCGCCGGCGCCGAGGGCGAGGATCCCCGGCGCCGGCGCCAATTGCGCCGGGCGGACCGCCGGCGGCGCCTGGACCCCTCCGATGACGAGGGTGGCGAGGACGTGCTGAACGCGATCGAGAATCTGCGCTGAGCGTCGGGCGGCGGGGCGCCAACCGGGGCCCAGGGCGTGATGTGAGGCAAAACTATCCGCTATTGCCCGCCAATCCGGTCGGAGTGGGGGTGGATTTGTGCTATGGGTCTCCAACATTGCAAGGGGCCGGCATGTGGCCGGGGTCGGGACAAGCCAGGGGTTTTGGCGGCTATGAGTGTTGAGTAGGCCAGGCAGGCGATCGAGAAGGCCCAGAAGGAGCGGGCGGCGCTGATGGCCGCGCGGCAGGCGTTGCGCCAGGCCGCGACCGCGCCGCCGCCGGCCCCCGCCGCCGAGGGTGACGTGCGCAGCGGGGCCGCGCCGCCGCCGGAGCTGGCGTTGCGTTACGGCAACACCGGCGGGCTGGATACCGGCGGCGAGGTCAAGACCGCCGAGGAGGTGCTGGGCACCCCGCAACCGCCGCTGGTGCCGATGTCGGCCGGGTCCGGTGGCCTGGCCGGGGCCTTGCCGGGGTTGACCGGCGTGTCCCGCGCCGGCGCCCAGCTACGGGAGGCGGCGGCGGCCGTCGGCGCCGTGCTGGCGCCCCGCCGGTTCAGTTTGCTCAGCGCCATTATCTTCATCGCCGTGGTCATGGTCGGGGTGCGGGTCAGCGACATCCTGGTGGCGTTCAACGGCACGACCGAGGCCTTTCGGCCCACCGCCGGCCCGCCGGTGGCCGTGGCCCAGGTGGCCGATGACGGCAATGGCGCGGCCGGGACCGGGTCGCCGGAGGTCGAATCGCCCGGCAACGGGTCGCCCGGTGCCGGCAGCCCGGGCAGCCCCGGCGATGGCGGCTTCGGCGGCGTGTCCCTGGACACGCTGCTGGACCGGATCGACCGGGAAGGCCTGTCGGCCTTGGACCAGCAACTGTTCGATGAGATCAGCACCCGGCGGCGGGCGTTGCGGGATCGGGAACGGGCCTTGGGCGATCGGGAGGTGCAAATCCAGGTCGCCGAGCAGCGCTACCGGGAAAAGCTGGCCGAGTTGGAGCAGACCCGGGTGGCGATCAACGCCAAACTGGCCGAGCTGAACGCGGTCGCCGACGAGGAGTTGCTGCGGCTGGTGAAGGTGTATGAATCGATGCGGCCCGCCGATGCGGCGGCGATCTTCAACGGCCTGGAAATGGATGTGCTGTTGGACCTGGTCCAGAACATGCGGGAGGCCAAGTCGGCGCCGATCCTGGCCGGCATGGACGCGGACCGGGCCCGGCAGGTGACCGCGGAACTGGCGACCCGCGGGCTGATCCCGGAACTGGCCGAAAACTGACCGGCCCGGCCGCCCATGGCCGGTGCCGGGGCTGCTGTCGCGAAATTGCGACTTGAGGGGCGACCGGACCGCTGCTAACTACGGTCCGTCACCCAGGAGTGCCGTCCGCGCGTTTACGAGAACTTTACCAGACAGCGGTAGCTCTCTGCCCGTGCGCCCTACCGGCTGAAATTGCCTCTCGCCCTACCACATCCGCACGTAAAACCACCTAACGGAGCTGGTCATGGCCGTCGACATGAACATGCCGATCCTTATCGTTGACGACTACAAGACGATGCTACGGATCATTCGCAACTTGCTGAAGCAGCTTGGCTTCGAGAATGTCGATGAGGCCACGGACGGCGCCCAGGCGCTGCACAAGCTTCGGGAGAAGAATTACGGGCTGGTGATTTCGGACTGGAACATGGAGCCGATGACCGGCCTGCAATTGCTGCGGGAAGTGCGGGCGGACGCCAAGCTGAAGGACACCCCCTTCATCATGATCACGGCCGAATCAAAGACCGAGAATGTGGTGGCGGCCAAGCAGGCGGGTGTGAACAACTACATTGTCAAACCGTTCAACGCGGCGACATTGAAAAGCAAGCTGACGGCGGTGATCGGGAACTTCTGATCCCGCGCTTCGCTTGGGCTGGCGTGAAATCGATGCCGGCGGGGCTTTTATTTCCAGGACGCGAGTTGTGCTTGCCGAGCGCCCGGAGTAACGTTTTCGGGAGGGGGCGGCGGTGCCGACCCCCGCGGAATCGAACCAACGGGGCTTGCGATGCGGACCGCCCTTGACGAAAAGGGCCTGATTCAACGCTTGGCCGATGCCGGCGAACAGGCCAATCGGCCCTTGGACTATCAGGAATTGGCGGCGGTGGTCGCCGAGGTGGTCGGCACCCTTGACGGCGATGTCACCGCCGCCGATTTCAAAGTCTATAGGGAGTTGTCCGAGCTCGCGACCTACATCAAGAATGCGCGGGCCGAAATCGCGGCGATCCGGCCGTCCGAGATCCGGGAAGACTTCATTGCCTCCGCCAGCGATGAGCTGGATGCCGTGGTCGGCGCCACCGAGGACGCCACCAACCGGATCATGGACGCGGCCGAACGGATCATGAGCGAGGCCGGCAGCCTGCCGGACGACCCGCAAACCAAGATCATCGATGACGTCACCGAAATCTTCGAGGCGTGCAACTTCCAAGACATTACCGGGCAGCGAATCACCAAGGTCGTGCGCGCGCTGAAGCACATCGAGGAGAAGATCGCGGCCCTGGTCGATGCCATGGGCGAGGAAGCCCAGGCGGTACGGGACGCGGTCGAGCGGGAGCAGGCCGAAAAGGCGACCAAGCCCCTGTCCGATGAGGATCTGCTGAACGGGCCGCAAATGGCCGATGAGGCGATCGACCAAAATGCGATCGATAAATTGCTTGCGGATTTCGACTAAACGGCGGACCCAGACCCGGGATTACTGGCCGCACCGGCTTGATTTCAAGACATTGCCGCAATTTATCCATCGATTTCACCGAATCGGCTGCGTACACTCACTTCCATGATTCGGTACTTGAACGGGCGCGGCCTCCGGTCCCGGTCCCGTCCGGCGACCGAGACCACCAGCACGGGCGCGGCGGCGGGGTGGCGCGGCCGCGCTCTGGCCTGCGCGCGTGCCCTGGCCGGTGGCGCCGGCGGCGCCGGTGGCGGTGTGACGGGCGGTGCCGTGCTGCTGGGCGCGATGGCCGCGTTTGGCGGAATGACGCCCGCGTCGGCGCAGGAGCTGCGCTTTCACGATCACGGCGATTTCGGCCGCTTGGTGTTGGACTGGGGTGAGGGGGCGGCCACGGCCCGGGTCATCCGGTCCCCCCAGGCGATCACCTTGGAATTCGCCCGGCCGGTCACCGCCGATTTCACCCGCGCGGTCCAGGTGCTGGACGATTACATCACCGCCGTGGTTTCGGACCCGGGCGATCCGTCCCGGCTGACCGTCCGCCTGGCGGCGCCGCACCAACCGGTCACCTTCAACACCAGCCCGCCGGTCTTCGTGTTGGACCTGCGCAAGACCGCCGCCAGCCGGCAAGCCCTGGCCGCGGCACCGCCCCCGCCGCCGCCCGCCGCCACCACCGCCACCGGCCTGTCCGGTGACGAGCGCCGCGTGAGCCCGCCGGACGGACCCGGCCAAGCCTCCCGCCGGCCGCCGGTGCTGGAAGCTCCCCTGGCCCTGGATCTGGGGCCGCCCGCCCGCCCGTCGCTGCCGCCGCCGACCCGGTTGGGGGCCGATCCGGCGCCACCGCCGCCGCCCGCCCCCGGGGGCGGGCAGGTCGGCCAGGACACCGCCACACCGCTGGCGCGGGCCAACGCCGCCCGGGATGCCGAGGCCGCGGCGCGCGCGGTCACCACCAATCCTTCGCCGCCGCCGCCGCCCGCGGCCGTGCCCGCGCCCGTGATCACGGTGCGCACCGGCGAGCATCCGGGCTTCAGCCGGGTGGTGTTCGATTGGCCGCGCCCGGTCCCCTATGACGTCGAGGATGTGGGCGACGCGGTCGTGATCCGATTCGATGCACCGGGGCGGCTGGACGTCAGCCGGGCCAACACCGCCACGCTCGCCGCGATCACCGGGCTGGAGCGGATCGGCCCCGAGGGCGGCGATCGTTTGGCGGTCCGGATCGGCAAGCCCGAGGGCGCGCGCATGCGCCACTTCGTGTCCGCCACCGTGCGGGTGGCCTTGGACGTGTTCACCGACACCGTCGCGGCACCGCCGCCCATCGCCGAGCGCGCCACGCCGCCGCCGGCGCCACCCGCCGCCGCGGCGGAGCGGCCGGTCCCGGTGCCGCC
>CAYNRD010000249.1:0-4283 GCA_964399515.1 uncultured Mycobacteriaceae bacterium
GGACCCGTTCCGGCTCTACCGCTGCCACACGATCATGAACTGCGCCCAGACCTGCCCGAAGGGCTTGAACCCGGCCAAGGCGATCGCCGAGATCAAGAAGATGGTCGTCGCCCGGCACTGCGCGGCCGCGGCCACCGCCCCGGAGGGTCGGCCCCATGCACCGCCTGCTGATCCTGCTGACCCTGGCGCTGGCGCCGTCCGCCGCCGCCGCCGAGGCACCGCTCAGGCTGATCGGCGTCGGCACCGTGGCCACCGGCACGGTCTTCCAGGACCATGTGATCGGCGGCCTGTCGGCGATCGAATACGATCCCGGCTCCGGCGGGTATCTGGCCTTGCCCGACCAGGGACCGCCGCGGGTGATCCGGTTCGACTGGCCGGTGGCGGCGGACGGCGTCGGCACGCCCGCGCCGACCGGGACCCTGATGCTGGCCCAGCCGGATCGGCGCGGCCGGTATGACCCCGACACGGTCGATCCCGAGGGGCTGCGCCTGTTGCCCGATGGCGGGCTGGCCTGGAGCGACGAGGGCGAGCGAACACTGTGGCGCAAGGCCGCCCCGGCGGTGCGGGAGGCCAATACGGACGGCGCGTTCCGGCGGGTGTACCCGCCCCCCACGGCATATCTGCCCGAAGGCGATTTGGGCATCCGCAACAATCTGGCCTTCGAGAGCTTGGCCTATGATGCCACCACCGACCGCCTGATCGCGGCGACGGAGAACGCCCTGACCCAGGACGGGCCGGTGGCCGATGTCGCCACCCCCAGCCCGGCGCGGCTGCTGTGGCTGGACCGGGAGACCGGCCTGGCCGGGCCCGGACACCTGTATCTGACCGAACCGGTCGCCGAGCCACCGGACGCGATCGGCGGCTTTCGCACCAATGGCCTGGTCGAGCTGATGATGCTGGCCGACGGGGCGCTGTTGGCGGTCGAGCGGGAATTCGTGGCCGATCGCGGCTATCGCATTCGGGTGTTCCGGGTCGAGACGGCGGGGGCGACCGACATCACGGGCGCCGCGATCGCGCCCCGGGGCGCCACGCCGGTGTCCAAACACTTGCTGATCGATTTCGCGGAGGTCGGCCTGGTGGGCTTTACCATCGGCAATGTCGAGGGGGTCACGGCGGGCCCGCGGCTGGACACCGGCGCCTGCAGCCTGGTCTTCGTCTCCGATGATAATTTCGGCCGGTTCGGGGAAACGGTCTCCGAATTCATCGCCTTCGAGATTCTGGACCCGGACCGAATCCCGGTGGCCTGTTGATGACCGCGGACACGCCCCTGTCCCGGTCGACCGCGTTCTACCAGCCGGGCACCATTGATCCGGACGCCTGGTTTCGGGTCGCCGCGACCGACTACCACGCGCTGCTGGATCGCCTGGACTTCGATGCCGGTTTGGCGGGCGTGGCGCGGGTCCTGGATGTCGGCTGCGGATTGGGCAAGTTCCCGGCGCTGCTCGCCGAACGGCTGGGCGCCGGCGCGGGGGCGCCGGTGACGGTCGACTTCCTGGATCCGTCCGATCATTGCCTGGCGGAATACCCCAACGCCCTGTCCGGCCGGCTTCGGCCCGGGACCGCCCATCACGCCACCATGGAAACCGCCGATGCGGGCCGGTTGGCGCCGGTGGACCTGGTTTGGTCGGTGCACTCCATCTATGGCTGGGCCGCCGCCAGCCTGGGGCGCAGCCTGGCGCGGTTCCGGGCCACGGCGCCGGATGGCGATTGGCTGATCTATGTGGCGGGCGCGCCATCCTTTTATCACCGCTTCTACGACGCCTATCGGGCGGCGGTCGCCCCCGACACACCCGGCTACATCACCGCCGAACAGGTGTTGGCGGCGTTGGGTGACACGCCGCATCGGGTGATTGAGGTTCCGGTCGAACACACCCTCCCCGCCGATGACGAAGAGTTGATGGCCGCCTATTTCCAACAACTCAGCTTCGATAAAACCCGAAGCCTGGCCCGGTTCCTGGCCGTGCCAGCCATCGCGGAATTGGTTGCGAAAGCCAAGCAGGATGGGGTGTTCCGGTTCCATCAGGCCAACCGCCTGATCGGCTCACCGGCGATCCTGGACCGGCTCAGCCGGTAAACCGCCCGTGAAGGCGGCCCGTGCCGGCCCACTTCGGGTGCCGGTCGCCCAGGTTTCGGGGCTGTTGTCGTCTTGCCGGGCGTGATTATCTCCGGCCCAGCGCGCTCCCGCGGCAAATGTGCCGCCCGCGGGCACGCCCTCACCCAAAGAAGTAGGAGACCCCCATCATGACTCGTCTGTTCGCAGTCGTCGCCCTGGCCCTGGCGCTGGTCGTGCCGGCCATGGCCGTCAACGCCGCCGATGACGCCGCCAAGCTGACCAAGGACATCGTCAAGTCCGCCACCGTCCTGAAAAGCGGTGTTCTGGAATCCCGCGCCCGCTACGAAGCCGCCGGCCATGTCGACCTGGCCCAGGTTGGCGATGTGTTCTACATCATCCTGCGTGAAGACTTCAATTTCGGCAGCGCCCCGGACCCGCAGCTGGGCTTCGGCAAGGCCGGTGAAAAGTGGGCCGGCAACGCCTTTTCCTCGTTGAACCTGAACAAGGGTCTGCAAGTCTACCGTCTGCCGGCCGGCCTGGACCCGACCGAGTTCGAAGGCTTCTTCGTCTGGTGTGAGAAGTTCTCCGTGCCGCTGGCCTACGCCAAGTTCGGCGCCACCAGCTAAGCGGCTTGGCCCGCCCGGTCACGCGGGCCGCCAAGGAAATGGGGCGGGTGCTGCGGCATCCGCCCTTTTTCGTGCCCGTCATCGGCGGCCGGCCCGGCGCGTCGCCGTGATACCGGATGCGGGTTCGTGTGCCGGGGGGCTGTTCACTGCGCCGGCCGCATGGTTAGGTGCGTGCGCCCCATCTTGCGAAGGAGTGCTGCCATGATCCGCCCCATCGCGGCCATCGCTCTGGCCCTGGTGTTGATGATCCCACCGTTGGGCGCCCCGTTGGCCCAGCAGGATTCCGCCGCTCTGGCCCAAGGCATCGTGGATACGGCAGAGGTACTGCGCAGCGGCACCTTGGAAGGTCGGTCGAACAATGTGGCCGCCGGCCAAGTGGACGTCGCCCGCCTGGGTGAGCTGTTTTATGTTATCCTGCGCGATGATTTTGTCTTCGACGGCGCACCGGACCCGCAGTTGGGCTTCGGCGCGGCCGGGGAAAGCTGGGTGGCCAGTTCGGTTTTCTCCGCCCTGAACCTGGATGCCGGTTTTCAGGTCTACCGCCTGCCGGTGGGCCTGGACCCGACCGCGTTCGATGGCTTCATGATCTGGTGTGAGCAGTTCTCCGTGCCGCTGGCCTATGCCCGGTTCGACACGGGCAGTTAACCCGTCCGGATCGATCCGAACCCCGAACGGGCGGGGGTGGCGGCCCCGCCCGTTTTTTTTTCAGCCCGTCCCCGCCGCCATGTTTGGTTTTCGATTTTATGCACGGCTTTAGGTTGGCATGGCCGCTTGCACCCCGCCGCCCATGCCCGACTGGATCAAGACCGCCGCCTTCCAAGGCATCGACGTGCTGCCGATCGACGTCCAAGTGTCGATGACCGGTGGCATGCCCGGATTCACCGTCGTCGGGCTGGCCGACAAGGCGGTGGCCGAAAGCCGGGACCGGGTGCGGGCGGCGCTCGCCGCCATGGGGCTGGCGCTGCCGCCCAAGCGAATCACGGTCAATCTGGCCCCAGCCGATGTGGTCAAGGAAGGCAGCCATTACGACCTGCCGATCGCGCTGGCGATTCTGTCCGCCATGGAGGTGCTGGACCGCCAGGCGTTGGTCCCCTTCCTGGCCTTGGGGGAGTTGGCCCTGGACGGCTCGATCGCGCCCGTGGCCGGCGTGCTGCCGGCGGCCATGGCGGCGGCGGCCCAGGGCCTGGGCATCATCTGCCCCCAGGCCTGCGGCGGGGAAGCCGCCTGGGCCGCCGATCAGGACGGCGGCATTCCGGTGCTGGCCCCCCGGTCCGTCCAACAGCTGCTGCAGCACTTCAAGGACGGCCCGGCGCTGGCGCCGCCCAAACCGGAAATGGCCCGCGCCCCCGGCCCGGGCGCGGACATGGCGGACGTCAAGGGCCAACACGCGGCCAAACGGGTGCTGGAGATCGCCGCCGCCGGCGGCCACGCCTTGGTGATGACCGGCCCGCCCGGCGCCGGCAAAAGCATGCTGGCCGCCCGCCTGCCCGGCCTGCTGCCGGAGATGACCGCGCGGGAAGCGCTTGAAGTCTCCATGGTCCATTCGGTGGCGGGGTTGCTGGGTGAAGGCGGTCTGCTCCATGCCCGGCCCTATCGGGCCCCCC
>CAYNRD010000250.1:0-4241 GCA_964399515.1 uncultured Mycobacteriaceae bacterium
CTGCGGCTCGCCCACCGCCAGCCCGCCGACCGCATAGCCGTCAAAACCGATCTCCTGAAGCCCGGCGGCGGAGGCAAGGCGCAGATCGTCATGCACGCCGCCCTGGTTGCTGCCGAACAGCCCGTAGCCCGGCCGTTCCCGGAACGCGGCCTTGGAGCGTTCGGCCCAGCGCAGGGACAGCTGCATGCTGTCGGCGACCTTTTGCTTTTCGATCGGGATCGGCGGGCATTCGTCCAGCTGCATGGTGATGGTGGCGTCCAACAGATGCTGGATCTCGATCGACCGTTCGGGCGTCAGCTCATGCCGGGATCCATCGATGTGGGAGCGGAAGGTGACCCCCCGTTCGGTCAGCTTGCGCAACCCCGACAGCGACATGACCTGGAAGCCGCCCGAATCGGTCAAGATCGGCCCCGGCCAGTCCATGAACCGGTGCAAGCCGCCCAGCCGTGCGACCCGGTCGGCGCCCGGGCGCAGCATCAAATGGTAGGTGTTGCCCAGCACCACCTGGGCGCCGGTCTGGGCGACATGTCCAGGCAGCATGCCCTTGACCGTGCCGGCGGTGCCGACCGGCATGAAGGTGGGGGTGTCCACGGGGCCGTGGGCGGTGTCCAGCCGGCCCCGCCGGGCGGGGCCGTCGGTGGCCAGGAGGGTCAGGTTGAAACGGCCGGTCTCGGCCACGGCGGCATGCATCGGTCACAACTCCAGCAAGCAGGCGTCGCCGTACGAATAGAACCGGTAGCCCCGGGCGATGGCGTGGGCATAGGCGGCCTGCATCCGGTCCAGGCCCGACACCGCCGAGACCAGCATGAACAGGGTCGATTTCGGCAGGTGGAAATTGGTGATCAGGGCATCAATCGCCCGGAAACGGTATCCGGGCGTGATGAACAGCCGGGTTTCGCCCGTGAACGGCGCCAGCTGGCCCCGGTCGTCGGCGGCACTCTCCAGGGTGCGGACCGCGGTGGTACCGACGGCGACGATCCGGCGTCCGGCCCCCCGGGCGCGGTTCAGCGCCGCCGCCGCGTCCGGCGACAGCTCGGCATATTCGGCATGCATCACATGGTCGTCGGTGTCGGTCGCCTTGACCGGCTGGAAGGTGCCGGCGCCGACATGCAGGGTCAGGGTGACCACCTCCACGCCAAGCGCCCGAAGCCGGCTCAACAGGTCCGGCGTGAAATGCAGGGACGCGGTCGGGGCCGCCACCGCACCGTCACGGGCCGCGAACGGGCTTTGGTAATCCTCCCGGTCCTGGGGGGCGTCCCGCCCGCCGCGGATGTAGGGCGGCAGCGGCACATGGCCGTGGGCCGCCAGGGCCGCCAGCAGGCCGGCCCGGTCCAGCGGGAAGTCGAACACCACGGCGCCATCGGCGGTCCGGCCGGCCACCTGGGCGCTCAGGCCCGGGCCGAACGCCACCGTCTGGCCGGCCTTCAGCCGCTTGGCCGGCTTGACGAACGCGGCCCAGCGGCTGGTCCCCGGGGCCGGGGCCGCCTGTTCCTGGTGCAGCAGGGCCTCGACCGCCACCGCGTCCCGGTGGCCGTAAAGCCGGGCCGGGATCACCCGCGTGTCGTTGAACACCAAGACGTCGTCCGCGCGCAGGATGTCGGGCAGGTCATAGACGTGCCGGTCCCGGACAGCGCCTTCGGCCGGCAGCCACAGGAGCCGGGCATGGTCCTTGGGCCGGACCGGCTGTTGGGCGATCCGGTCCGGCGGCAGGGCGAAATCAAAGGCGGCGACGTCCATGGGCAGGCGGCAATAGCAGCGCCGCCGCCCGGGATCAAATCATGCGGCGCGCACCCGGGCCGGGACGGTATCGACCAGGCTGTTCAGCCCCTGTTCGGAGGTCCGGGCGGTGTCAGTGCACCAGCAGCGGCACCGGGCCCAGGGTTTCGACCGTGAACCGGTAGGCTTCCAGGCTTGGCGACCAGTGGTCGGGGTGGAGCCCGGCCTTGCGTTTGAGGGACCGGACGAAGTCCCGGCGATTGGGCAGACTGTTCCAGACGAGCGGCAGATACAGGGCCTGCTTGCCGTCATCCTTCAGGATCAGCCCGTCCTGGCCCGGGCGCAACCGGTCCAGCAGCGCCGCCTCGTGCTCCACCCGCAGCCGGCACGGGATCGACAAGACCGAAACCCCAATGGTGGTGCGGGCCAGGTCATCGGACGCGCTCAGCGGCGGAAAGCGCGGGTCTTGGAACGCCGTGCGCCAGGCGTTATCGGCCACGTCCTGGATCAGCGGGCGGCGGGCGACGAAGCTGCCGTAACAGCCGCGCAGCGCGCCGTCGATTTCCAGGGTCACGAAGCTGGGCCGGGGCGCGGTGATCTGGCGCGAGGGTCGGGGGATTTCCAGTTTCGACCGTTCGCCCGTCTCGATCCCGTGCATGATCATCGACCGGGCCACGCCCAGGATCATGTCCTGGCCCTCGGGCGCGATCCGGGCTTCGCTGGCGGGCTCGAACACATAGGCGCCATAGCCGACGGTGCGGGTCTTGTCTCCGCCGACATCGGCCGAATTGCGCTGGGCCAGGGTGGTGGCCCGCATGTCGGCGCGCACGGCATGGGCCATCAGCCCGCGCAAGGCGTGCCGGCCGCAGGCAAGCTCATCCCGAAGCCGGTCGACCCGCAGCGCCTGGATCGCCTCGCTGGCGTCCCGGTCCAGGGCCTGGGCACGATCGACAGCGTGGAAATGGCTCAAATCCGAGGAGATGACCACGGCGGTTTCCGGCCCGCCCCAGACCATCTCCAGCGCGCGCGCGGCCTGGTCGGGCGTGGTCTCGCCGATGATCAGCGGCACGATCTCCACGGGGCCGAAGGCCCGGGTCAGGAACGGCAACTGGGTTTCGATGCTGTGTTCGCCCAGGAACGGCCCGTCGTCCAGCACCGCGATCTCCGCCTGGGCCAGGGCGGCCACCGCCGCCCGGTCGACCGGGTGCGCCCCCAAGGGGGAGGTGAGCGCGGCGGCGGCCGGCGCCACCACGCCGGTGACCGGCCGGGTGTGGCTTGGCCCCGCGATCACCACCCGCCGGATGCGGTCGGCCCGCTGGGCCAGGGCCGCGTAGGCGACCCCGGCGATGGCGCCGGAATAGGCATAGCCGGCATGGGGAGCGACCACCGCCTTGGCGGCCAGGGCCGGCAGTTTCGGGGCGATCGTCAACGCCTTGTCCACCGCCCGGGCCAGGGCTTCGGGCTTGGCCGGGTAGAAGCGCCCCGAAACCTGGGGCGGCAGGGCGCCCGGAGGGGCCGCGGGGGCGAGATCGAGGCTGTGCG
Source organism: uncultured Mycobacteriaceae bacterium (assembly GCA_964399515.1). Lineage (GTDB taxonomy): Bacteria > Pseudomonadota > Alphaproteobacteria > DSM-16000 > Inquilinaceae > CAYNRD01. Next base: position 3,259 of record CAYNRD010000250.1, read on the forward strand.
TGGCCATGACGTGTCCCAATGGCGGCGGCGCCGCCTGTGATCCCTGCGACGGCGGCGCCGCCTGTGATGCCGCCGCCGCCGGCGCCGGTGATGTGCTCGGCCGGGCGGGGCGCGCCCGCGGCCCGTCCGCGCCGATGGTTATGGGCAGGCGCTTACGGCCCCAGCGCCCCGGCGCGCCGTCGAAGCGGCCGGCGCAAGCGGTGCCGCATGACCGGCAGCGTCCCCGGGCGTCCAGGCCCCATCGGCCCAAGTCATACCAGTCTCGCTCGATCAGGACCGCACCGCAGACGTGGCACCGGGTGCTTTGCCGCATCCGATCATGGACATTGCCCACATAGACGTAGTGGGCACCGGCCGCCCGCGCAATGTCATGCGCCCGGATCAGGGTCCCGTGCGGGGTACGCGCGCGGTCCGTCATCCGGTAGTCGGGGTGGAAGGCGGAGAAATGGATCGGCACGTCCGGGCCCAGCTCCGCGACCACCCAATCGGACAGGGCGGTCAGTTCCGCGTCGCTGTCGTTCAGCTCCGGGATCAACAGGGTGGTGATCTCGAACCAGACGTCGGTCTGGTGCCGCAAGAAGCGCAAGGTTTCCTTGACCGGCTCCAGGTGCCCCTTGGTGATCTTCCAGTAGAAGTCCTGGCTGAACGCCTTCAGGTCGATGTTGGCCGCGTCCATGTGCCGGAAGAACCGCTCCCGCGGGGCCGGGTTCACGTAGCCGGCGGTGACCGCCACGCTTTTCACCCCCCGCTCCCGGCAGGCCTGGGCGATGTCGATGGCGTATTCCAGGAAGATCACCGGATCGTTGTAGGTGAACGCCACGGACCGGCAGCCGGCCCGGACGGCGGCGTCGGCGATCGCCTCCGGGCTGGCCAGATCCTGGATCCGGTCCAGGTCCCGGGCCTTGGAGATGTCCCAGTTCTGGCAAAAGCTGCAGGCCAGATTGCAGCCGGCGGTGCCGAACGACAGCACCGGCGTGCCGGGC
>CAYNRD010000251.1:0-4224 GCA_964399515.1 uncultured Mycobacteriaceae bacterium
CTACCGGCGGTTCGCCAGCCACTACAATCTGGAAACCGCCTTCGTCGCCGCCGACGGCTGACCGGGTCGCCCGGAGGGCCGCTCCCGCCTACATCCCGTTCGGGAACAGCTTTAGGTCCCGGGCGCCCGACCGGCGCACCGCACCCAACGCGTCCGCATAGGCCAGCAGCACATCCATACCATGGTACAGCCGCTCCCGCGCCCACCAGTCGGCCGCGGTGACGTCATCGGCGCCGTGCAGGATGTCCTCCACCCCGCGCAGGATCACCTGGTCGGGGATATAGCACAGATAGTTGTTCTTGAAGCTGGACATGCGCAGTTCGGCGACCGGGTAGGACCCGCTGCGGCCCGACGACACGCCGATGATCAGGCAGGGCTTGTCCGCCAATTCGGCACCGCCCGCGTGCAGAAACAGGTTTTTCAGCGCCGGCGGCACCATGCCGCCATATTCGGGCGCCACCACCACCATCCCGGTCGCCGCCCGCAACTGATCCCGCAGTTCCGGCCAGGTTTCGTCCCGACGCTGGACCGCGCTTTCGTCGCTGTCCCCCCATAGCGGCAGTGGATGGTCGGCCATGTCGATCACCGCCGCCTGCGCCGCCGGCACCGTGCGCCGTTCGGCGGTCGTGCCGCGGGCGTCGGTGCGGTCGCCGCTGGTCAAGCGCTCGGCGACCCAGGCGGCGATGCGGGCACTTTGGTTGTCACTGCGCATGCTGCCGGACAGGATGACGATGGATTGCATGGGGACGGGCCGCTTTCTGTGATTGCGCCGCAAAACATAGGGCGCGTTCCGCGGTGCGGAAACCCAAAGCCGGGCCGGGATCGGTCAGCCGGCGCTCATGCCGCCCGGGGCAGGTCCACCGGGTCCGCGTCCGCCGCCCGATCCGCGGCCGTGTCTTCATCCTCGCCGCCGATGAAGTCGAACACCAGTTGCTGTTCGTATTCCGGGGAAATCGCCAAGGTCTGGGAGGTGGCCAGCTGGGTGAACGGCACATAGCTGCCTTGCTCCTCGGACGGCAGGCTGGCCCGCCGGGTCATCCGGTACAAGGCGAAGATCACCACGGCGAAGTGCACCCCGGCACACCACCAGAACAGCCCGCTGGGTCCGATATTTTGCATCAGAAGCCCGGCGACCGACGGGCCCAGGAAGCCGCCGACGCCAAACACCAGGATCAGCCCCGCCCCGGCGGCGACCATCTTCTCCACCGGGACATAGTCGTTGGTGTGGCTGATCAGCAACGGGTACAGGGGCATGGTCAGCCCGCCGAACAGGGCGATCAGCCCGACCAGCCCCCAGAACGGCACCATGCCGCCGACCAGGGCGCCGGCCAGGGCCACCATCCCCGCCGCCAGCGCCACCCCGGTGATCACCAAGCGGCGATCGTACCGGTCCGACAGCCGCCCGATGGGGAATTGCAGGATCATGCCGCCGACATAGGACGCGGACACGATCGCCGCGACGCTGAGATTGCCCAGGCCCGATTGGGCGCCATAGGTGGGCAACAGGTGGAACAGCACCGCATGGCCGCCGCCGATCAACACGGCACCGACCATGCCCAGCGGCGAGGCCGTGTAGAGATCCCTGAGCCCGATCGGCGTGGCGACGGTGAACTCGGGCTGCCGGCTGGCGGTCAGCAGAATCGGGATCAGCGCCAGCGACACCAGCACGCTGATCACCACGAACAGGGTGAAGCCGCCCGGGTCCAGCACGCCGACGAAGCTTTGGCCGATGGTCATGCCGAGCAGCTGGGTGACGACATAGACCGACAACAGTTGGCCGCGGTTCTCGTTGGTGGCTTTGTCGTTCAGCCAGCTTTCCGACACGATGTAGAGGCCGGCGAAGCAAAACCCGGTCATCACCCGCATGGCGAACCAGATATAGGGGTCGATCAGCACCACATAGACCAGCACCGATGCCGAGCACAGCGAAGCCAAGGCCGCGAACACCCGGATATGGCCGACCCGACCGACGATCTTCGGCGTCAGCCAGGACCCCGCCATGAACCCCAGGAAATAGCCCGAGAAGACATAGCCGACCGTGGCGGTGCTGAAGTTTTCCAGCTCGGCGCGCAGGCCCAACACCGTGCCCAGCAGCGCGTTGCCAAGCAGCAAGATCCCCATGCCCAGCAACAGGGCCCAGGAGGATGTCAAGGCAGCAATCATGGGCCGGCTCCTGGGGGCTGGGGCGCAGTCTTCGGGCCGTGTCCCATGAAACCGTGCTGGCGCGCCAATGCTATGAACGCCGGGCGGTCGGCTGGAAAACGCATGCCGCCAACAGGCTAAAAATGACGGGTTTCGGTTATGCCATAAGGGCGGTCAGCCCCTCCCGATAGGTGGGGAAGGCCAGATGCACACCCAGCTCCAACTTGACCCGCCGGTTGGAAATCCTTTTGGACGCGGAATAAAAACTGCGGGCCATGTCGGACAGCGGTGCCGTGTCGAATGGCAGTTCGGGGGGCGGCGCCTGGCCCAGAAGCTGGGCGCCGAAGGCGACCACCTCGCCCGCCGGGGCGGGCTCGTCATCGCCGACCAAATAGGCCTGGCCGGGGTTGGGGCGGCCCATGGATGCGATCAGGATGGTGGCGATGTCCTGCACATGGATGCGGCTGAACACTTGCAGGTGTTTGTGGATTCGGCGGGCCGTGCCGGCGCGCAGCTGATCCAGGACGCTGCGGCCCGGCCCGTAAATGCCCGACAGCCGGAAGACATGGACCGGCAAGCCCGCTTGGCGTCCGGCCGCCCACCAGCGCGCCTCCAGCGCCATGCGGATCCGCCCGCGCGGGGCCACCGCGTCCGGCGGCTCGGCCTCGGTCACCCAGGCGCCGGCCCGGTCGCCATAGACGCCGGTGGTGGACAGGTGGCCGATCCAGGCCAGGCCCGGCAACGCCACCAGATCGTCATGATGGACATCCAGAAGCGATCGGGGCCGGTTCGGGTCGCCAAGCGGCTGGTCCGGGCGGTCCGGCGGGATGGAATCCAGGATGTGGGTGGTCCCGTCCAGGGCATCGCGCGGGACTGGCGCGGTGCCGTCGAACACATGGGCGTCGATGCCTTGGGCGCGCAGGGCCGCCGCCTTTTCCGCGGTGCGCACGGTGCCGGCCACCCGCCAGCCCTGGGCGGCCAGGCGGGTGGCCACGGTTTGGGCGGTGTAACCAAGGCCGAAGCAGAACAGGCGGGGCATGGCAGGGCGGCGGACAGGGCGAATGCGGGCAAGCGGCCCAACACCTAACGCGGTTCGGGGCGCGGGCGCCAGGGCGATGCTGCTGGTGGCGCTGGTGGTGGTCGGTGCGCCGCCCGGAGCCGCGACCGCCCAGGAGCCGGCGGCGGTTCCGTTCGACCCCAACACCCTGGTGCCGTTGGGCCAGGAGCGCACCGATGACCCGCGCCTGGACAACCGACAGCGGTATGAGACCTGCCTGGGCTGGGCCCGGGCCGATGCGGAGCGTGCCTTGCGGGACGCCCGCGCGTGGGAGGTCAATGGCGGTGGCAACGCCGCCCGCCATTGCGCCGGTGCCGCCCTGTTTGAATTGGGCGCCTATCGCCGGGCGGCCCACACCTTCGGTGATCTGGCCCAGGAGGCCGAGCGGTATGACCCGGCCTTGGCCGCCCGGCTGTATGTGCAGGCGGGGGAGAGCTGGATTCAGGCCCAGGACACCGCACAGACCGATCGCAGCGCCCGGGCGGGCTTGGCGCTGGCCGAGCGCGACCCGGTGACCAGTGCCGATCTTCTGGCGATCCTGGCCCATGCCCGGGCGCGGCAGTTCGACTATTGGGGGGCCGCCGATGCCCTGTCCCAGGCCCTGGATCTGACCCCCGACCGGGCCGAGCTGTGGCGGCTCCGGGCGGCGGCCCACCGGTTGGCGGGGGTCGCCGACCTGGCCCTGGACGACGTCCGCCGGGGGCTGGATCTGGCCCCTGGCGACCCTGGACTGCTGCTGGAGCGGGGCTTGTTGCACAGACGAAACGACGCCCGCGCCGCCGCCATCGCCGATTTCCAAGCGGTCCTGGCCACGGCACCCGAGGACGCCGCCGCCCAGGTCGCCCACGCCCAACTCCTGGAATTGGGTGTGGTGCCGGAGATCAGTCCGCCGGTGGCGGTGCCGCCAGGGTGACTTGGGCGCGGATGGTGATCTTGCGGGAGACGGCGAAGGCGGCCTGGCCCGTCGCCCGCGCGATGGCCGCGGAGGGGGCGGCCTCGGCGGCCCGCCCCCGCCGCAGGACAGC
>CAYNRD010000252.1:0-4217 GCA_964399515.1 uncultured Mycobacteriaceae bacterium
CCATCAGTTGGACAACCGTTTTCGGCCCTGCAACTTCGTGGAACTGATGCCGCGGCTGATCGAACAGGCGCCCGACCAGGCCCGGGCCAAGCTGCAAGCCGGGTAATCCGCCGCCGAAGTTGGAAACATTCCGGTGTCAAGGCACCTGTGGTCACCGTCACAGCGCTTGCCCAACCGGGGGACGATGATCAGGTCAACGGATGCGGCGCCGAGCCGCCGCCGCCGTTGCCCCCCGGGTGTTTTCACCCGGCCCGAAGACAGCAGGCACGCCCCGTGCCGTTGTTTTCATCCTGTCCGCAAGCCTAACTTCGGGCTCCTCGCTTTGGCGTGGAGCCCGTTTTTTTTTGACACATGCGGTTGTGTTCATTATTTGTTCTCTATGGACGATCCACCCGCCACGCCAGACCCAGCGCTTGCGCCCGCCCGCGGCCGGGCGGCGGTCAGCAACCGCGCCGGACGCTTCGAGCCCCATGGCAGGGACCCGTTCGACGACGGGTGGGGCGGGCTGGAGGCGTTGGCCGACCGCAAGGTTGAAACCACCGTCACGTGGGAACAGCCCAAGGCCGCCATCAATGATGTCCGCTCCCCCGATGTGCCGTTCGAGCGGTCCCTCAACCCCTATCGCGGCTGCGAGCATGGCTGCATCTACTGCTTCGCGCGGCCGACCCACGCCTTCCATGGGCTGAGCCCGGGCCTGGATTTCGAAACCAAGCTAATCGCAAAGCGGAATTTGGCCCAGCTGCTGCGGCGCGAGTTGGCGGGGCGTCGCTACACGCCGCGACCGATCGCACTGGGCGCCAACACCGACCCCTACCAGCCGGTGGAACGGACATTGGGCATCACCCGCTCCGTGCTGGAGGTCCTGGCCGAAACCGGGCATCCGTTCGGCATCATCACCAAATCGGCCGCCGTCACCCGGGATATCGACCTGATCGCGCCGGTGGCGCGGCAGGCCGCGGCCCATGTCTCGGTGTCTGTCACCACCTTGGACCCGCGCCTGGCCCGGGCCATGGAGCCGCGCGCGGCCAACCCGACGCGGCGCCTGGCGGCGATCCGCGCCCTGGCCGATGCCGGCATTCCGGTGGCGGTGCTGGCGTCCCCGATGATCCCAGGGCTGAACGACCATGAGTTGGAAGCAATCCTGGCCGCCGGCCGCGACGCCGGCGCCACCATGGCCAACACCATCTTGGTCCGCCTGCCGCTGGAGATCGCACCCTTGTTCCAGGAGTGGCTGCACCAGGTGGCACCCGGCCGGGCGGACCGGGTGATGTCGCTGATCCGGCAGTGCCGGGGCGGGGATGTGTATGACAGCCGCTGGGGCATCAGGATGCGCGGGGTCGGCCCCTACGCCGATATGCTGTCGGCCCGGTTTCGCGCGGCCTGCCGGCGGCTGGGGTTTGGCAAGCGCGGATGGGATTTGGCCGTTGACCAATTTCGGTCACCCAGGCACCAAGACGCCAGCAAATCCGCGCAACTGGCCCTGCTGTAAGCGGAATGCCGGGCAAGGGTGCGATGTGACGGCCGTCACATTGCCTTGGAAATGCAACAAACATTTCTTTTAAATTTTTGAAGATTTCATCTGGTTTGCCGCCTAATTCCGTGACACGCTCGTATATTAGCAAGCGACTACTCTTGTAGGCGCTTGCGGGCGGCTGTGGGCGGCGGCGCCCGCGCACCGTGCCCGGCCTTCCAGCGCATGGTGCCCAGTGTGCCGAAGCACCAAACCGGGCGCGGCCATGCACGGCGCCACGGGCAACCACCCAAGGTGCCAAGCGCGCTTGTAAAGTGCGGTGTAGCGCCGGATCGCCCCTCGCGACGTTGGGGGACGGGCGTGAGAACACCGTCGGGAGCATGCCATGACCAGTTCTGGCCCATTCACGGTTCTGGAGGGTCCCAAACGGCGGGCCACCCTCGCCGGCGACAGCCCCCCGGGCCCGACCGCGCCGCCACCGGCCCAACCCAACAGCATCGCTCCGGCCGCCGATCCAGCCACCCGCCGCACCCGGGGCATGACCGCCCCCGGCCGACGCGGCGGCGGGGAGGATCCCTCCCTGCTGTCCAGGTCCCCGTCCGGGCCGGCCGCCGGGGACCCGGCCCCCGCCTACGCCCAGGCGCGGGGCCACACCCCCGAAGACCGGTTGAAGGCGGCCTCCGCCCAATGGCTGCGCGATCGGGTCACCGCCTTGGAGGCCGCCCTGGCCGAGCAGCGGGACCACGGCGATCACGTGCCGGCCTGGGCCGTGCGCCTGATCGCCCGCCATGAGGGGGTGGCGATCTTCCGGCGCTCCACCCAGACCGGGCTGGAGGTGTTCGGGCGGGACGCGGGCCGCCTGCTGGGCCGGGACGGCAGCGGCGCGCCCGCCGATTGGCACGACACCATCCATGCGGCCGACCGCCAGGCCTATCTGGAGGCAGGGCGCCGCTGGCTGGAACGCAGCGGGCGGGAAACCCTGGTCCGGGATTTTCGCATCATCCGCCCAGCGGACGGCATGGCCCACTGGATGCGGGAGGTGGCGTATCTGGCAGCACCGGCCACGGCCGAAAGCCCCGCCGTCATCGAAGGCAGCATCACCGACATCGATCAAGAGCGGGACAGCGTCACCCGCCTGGAGGAGGCGGTCACCGCCGCCCTGATCGCCAGCCGAGCCACCCGCGATTTCCTGACCATGGTCAGCCATGAGCTGCGCACGCCCTTGAACGCGGTGATTGGCCTGTCGGAACTGATCGCTAACGAGGCCTTGGGGCCGATCGGCCAACCGCGATACCTGGAATACGCCCGCGATATCCAAGCTGGCGGTGAAACGCTGCTGGAACAGTTCAATGAAATGCTGGACGTGCTCAAGGATACCGCCGCCAGCCCGGAGATGCGTGAGACCCAGTTTCCGGCCGAGGACCTGCTGGACCCGCTGCTGGCTCGGGCCCGGCGGGAGGCCTTGAACCGGGGCCTGCGCCTGTCGGTCGCGTTCGCGGAGGGGCTGCCCTCGGTGCGGGGGGACAAGCGGTACCTGCGCCAGGCGCTGGGGACATTGCTGTCCAACGCCATCCGCTTCACCCCGGACGGCGGCGCGGTCGGCATCGCCGCCACGACAACCGGCGATGGCGGCTTGGCGTTCCGGATCACCGATACCGGGGTCGGCATGGAGCAGGACCATGTGCGCAGCCTGCTGGCCCCCTTCGCGGCGCTGGATTTCTCCAGCGCCCGGTCGGGCGGCGGTTTGGGCCTGGGCTTGGCGCTGTCCAAGCGGTTGATCGAGTTGCACGGCGGCAGTCTGACCGTGGACACGGCGCCGGACACCGGCACCACGATCACCATCACCTTGCCCCAGCGCCGGCTCACGCCCCAGGATCCCGGCCATCCCGCGGGCCGTGGCGGCTGACCGGACCCCCGCCACCCGGACGAACCCGCGCCCGCCGCCCGACTTGTGTTTGGAGCGGCAGGCACTGTCCGGGCCCTTGGCGCCCACCGCCATCGCCGGCGTGGATGAGGCCGGGCGCGGCCCCTTGGCGGGGCCGGTCACGGCGGCGGCGGTGATCCTGCCGGCCCTGGCCGAGCCGACCGGCGGCCTGACACCGGCCCTGTGCGCCGCGATCGCCGACAGCAAGACCGTGTCCGAAGCGACCCGGGACCACGTGGCCCCGCTGATCATGGCCCAAGCCCGGACGGCCCTTGGCTGGGCCAGCGTCGCGGAAATCGACCGGCTGAACATCCTGGCCGCCAGCCTGCTGGCCATGGCCCGGGCGCTCGCGGCGCTGGGCGCGCCGCCGCCGGGCCTGGCACTGATCGATGGCAACCGCTTGCCGCCCGACCTGCCGATGCCGGCCCAGGCGGTGGTCAAGGGGGACGCCCGGTCGCTGTCGATCGCCGCCGCGTCCATCCTGGCGAAAAGCGCCCGGGACGCGGAAATGCGGCGGCTGGCAGCCCTGCACCCCGGCTATGGCTGGGACCGGAACAAAGGCTACGGCACCAAGGCCCATCGGGCGGCGATCAAGATCTTGGGGGTCAGCTGTCATCACCGTCAAAGTTTTTCACCGATTTCTGAACAACTGTCTTTAACAAATTGACTCTGTTTGTTTTTTCTTGACGGGGATTCGCGAATGCCCGATTGCTGACCGCACAGCCCACTTCAGGATGTGCCCCGCCATGCCCCGCGACAGCCAGCCCCCCCGACCAAAAAACCCCCACCCCGCCCAAACGGAGCACCACAAAAAAGAAAGCC
>CAYNRD010000253.1:0-4195 GCA_964399515.1 uncultured Mycobacteriaceae bacterium
GGCCGGCCGCAACGCCGCCTCCAGCCCGGTTTTCTCCGCCTCCAGCTTGGCCAGCGCCGATCGCGCCTCCCGCAGGGCCTGTTCGGCCCGGTCGCGGGCGGCATCGGCCCGGTCCCGGTCCGCCTCGGCCCCGGCCTGGCGGTCCAGGGCCGCGGCCAGCCGGTCCTTGGCCGCCGCCAGCTCCGCCTCCAGGCCCGCGGCCCGATCCTCCACGGCCCGGTCGGCCTCCAAGCGATCCCGCTCCCCGGTCAACTGCGCGTGGCGGCTGTCGGCCTGGCGCTGGCGGGTGGTCAGATCCTCCAGCCGCTTGGCGGCGGCCTGGCGTTGGGCGGTGACCGTCGCCAGGTCCCTGGTCAGGGCTTCGGCCGCGGCCTCGGCGGTGGCGACGTCATCCCGGGCCCGATCGAGCGCCCGTTCGGCGGCGCCGATCCGGTCCTGTTCACCGGCCCGGTCCCGGCCCAGGCGCTCGGCCTCCCGATCCAGCCGGCCCAGCGCCTCCTCGGCATCGGCGCCCAGGCCGGCTTCCCGTTCGGCGTCCCGGTCCAAATCGGCCCGGCGGCGGGTGCGGTCGGCCAGCGTGTCGCGCACCTGTTGGGTCTCCGCCTCCAGCCGTTCCCGCCGCGCGGCCAGCGCCTGCAGGGCCGCGGACCGGTCGGCCTCCGCCCGGCGCAGGCCCGGCAGCGTGGCTTCGGCGTCGGTCCGGGCGGTGGTCGCCTGGGCGACCGCCAGCATGCGGTCGGCGACCTGGCGCTCATTGGCGTCGAAGCCCGCGCGCGCCTCGGCCTCGGTGGCGCGGGCCGCGGTGATCCGCACCAGCAGCAACGTCGCCTCGGCCCGGCGCAGCGCCTCGGACAGCAGGCGATACTTCTCCGCCACCCGCGCTTGCCGGCGCAAACCGGCCAACTGGCTTTCCATGGCGGTGATCACGTCCTGCAGGCGGTCCAGATTGCCCTCGGCGTTCTTCAGGCGCAGTTCCGCCTCATGCCGGCGGGCGTGCAAGCCCATGATGCCGGCCGCCTCCTCCAGCAGCCGGCGGCGGTCGGCCGGCTTGGCGGAGACCAGCATGTTGACCTGGCCCTGGCTGACCAGGGCCGGGGAGTTGGCACCGGTCGCATTGTCCTGGAACAGAAGCTGCACGTCCCGGGCGCGGGTCGCCTTGCCGTTGACCCGGTAGTCCGAGCCACGGTCCCGTTCGATCCGGCGGCTGACTTCCAGCTGCTCATGGCTGTCGAATTGGGCCGGGGCGGTGTGGTCGGCGTTGTCCAGGACCAGTGCGACCTCGGCGATGTTGCGCGCCGCCCGTTTGGCGGAGCCGCCGAAGATCACGTCATCCATGTCGCCGCCGCGCATGCGCTTGGCCGAGGTCTCCCCCATCACCCAGCGCAGGGCCTCGACCAGGTTCGACTTGCCGCAGCCATTGGGGCCGACCACGCCGGTGATGCCCGGTTCGATCGCCAGCTCGGTCTGGTCTACGAAGGATTTGAAGCCGACAAGGCGGAGCTTGGTGAACTGCAACGGCGTGGTCTGGGCGTCTTAGGGAGGAGCCGCCCCCATATCTTGGGGGCGGTGCCAGTCAAGACACTGCATCATCGATGAGTCGGCTCAGCACGTCCAGCGGCTGGTTGCCGGCGATCACCTGGTCATTGATCGCGAAGGTCGGCGTGCCGCTGACCTGGTGCCGGCGCTGGCCCTCCTGGCGCAGGGCCAGGATCTGGTCGGCGGTCGCCTGATCATTGGCGGCGGCCACGAACTGCTCCTGGCTCATGCCGGCGGTGGCGGCCAGGCGCAACAGCGCGTTGATCGGGTTCTCGGCCCGGGTCCAGTCGGGCTGGGTGGCGAACAGCACGTCCACGAAGCGTTCGAACGCCGCCCCTTCGAAGCCGCGGGCGACCAGCCCGGCGCGCAAATCCAACTCATTGGTCGGGAAATGGCGGAACACGAACCGGGCCATACCCGGGTCCACGTAATCGCTCAGGATCCGCTTGTGGGTGTTGGCGTGGTAGGCGGCGCAGTGGGGGCAGTCGAAGGACGCGTATTCGATCACGGTCACGGGGGCGGTTGGGTCACCGGTGATGTGGTCGAATGCGGTGACCCCCCAACGGTCGGCCTCCTGGGCGTGGGCGTGGGGCAGGCCGGTCAGGGACAGGGCGGACACGGCGAGGCCCGCCGTGAGCACGGTTCTGCGATGCATGGCGATCGGTCTCCGGTCGGTGGACGTTTGGAAGCATTCAAGCTCGTCTAATGCCGAGTTGTGGTGATTGTTTGCCCGATCGCCAAGGCCAAACCGCCCGGAAACGGGCTCAGGGATCGGTGTTTCGGGCCAAGATGCCCTCCGCCAGGCCGGCCAGGCGCGCTTGCAGCTCCGGATCTGCGATCGGCGCGACGGTGGTTTCGATCCAGCGCCGCTGCTCGGCCGAGGGTGCGAGCCGCCGGGGTGCCGCCGCCGCCGGCCGGTCGGTCTGGGTGATCCGCACCCGGGCCACGGCCGCGTGGCCATAAAAGCGGTTGACCCGTTCCAGGATGCGGGCGGTGTCGTGCTCCAGCGCCAGGGCGTCGGCCCGGTCCGCTTCCAGGGTCAGGACGCCGCCGGTGCCCTGGCCCTTGGGGAAGCTCAGCTTCACCGGCCGCGTGCGGGATGCTGGCCCTTCGGTCATCATCCAGGGCCAATCCGCGGCCAGGCCCGCCAAGGCCACCCGCGACCGGCCCAGGCCGCGGCGCAGGACGCCGCGCAGCAGGCTGCCGGCGGGTGTCGGCAGCCGACGGGGGCGGGCGGGTGCGGCCGTGACACGCTTTGCGGTGGCCGGGCCCTCGGGTTGGGATACAGTCTCGGTCAGCAAGTCTCCGTTTAGCAAAGACCGATCCCCATGACCATCGCTCGCCCCGTGGCGGGTTCGCCCTCACCGGCGGACCGGCTGCTTGACTGGTATGACGCCAACCGGCGGCGCCTGCCCTGGCGGTCAGCGCCGGGCGAAGCCGCCGATCCCTACCGCGTCTGGCTGTCGGAAATCATGCTGCAGCAGACCACGGTGGCGGCGGTGGCGGGCTATTACCAGGATTTCCTGGCCCTGTGGCCGACGGTCCAGGACCTGGCCGCGGCCGATCTGGACCAGGTCCTGACCGCCTGGGCCGGGCTTGGCTATTACGCCCGGGCGCGGAACCTGCACAAATGCGCCCGGGCGGTGGTCGCGCGCCATGGCGGCCGCTTCCCCGACACCGAAGACGCGCTCGGCACCCTGCCCGGCATCGGCGCCTATACGGCTGCGGCGATCGCCGCGATCGCCTTCGGCCGGCGGGCGGCGGTGATGGACGGCAATGTGGAGCGGGTGGTGGCGCGCCTGTTCGCCATCGAAACGCCCTTGCCGGGCGCCAAGCCGGCCTTGCGGTCGGCGCTGGAGTCCCTGCTTGGCACCCGGCGCCATGGCGATTTCGCCCAGGCCATGATGGATCTGGGGGCGACCGTGTGCACGCCGCGGGCGCCGAAATGCATGCTGTGCCCCTGGACGGATTTGTGCGCGGGGCGCCGGCTGGGCGTCGCCGACCGGCTGCCGGCCAAGACGCCCAAGGCCAAGAAGTCGACCCGCCGGGCCTTGGCGTTCTGGCTGGCCGACCGGTCGGGCGCCGTGCTGCTGCGCCGCCGGCCGGAAAGCGGCCTGCTGGGTGGCATGATGGAGGTGCCGTCCAGCCCATGGCTGGAGCAGCCGATGCCGGGCATGGCGGCGGTGGCCAAGCATGCGCCGGCCCCGGCCGCATGGCGGCTGACCGACGGGCTGGTGCGGCACACCTTCACCCACTTCCACTTCGAGCTTCGCGTTGCCGTGGCGGTGACCGACACGCCGGAGACGGTCGCCGACGGACTGTGGGCGCCGGTGGAGCGCCTGGGCGATCACGCCCTGCCGACGGTCATGCGCAAGATCGCCAAGCACGCGCTTGGGGCGGTGTGATCGCCCCCGGGGTCACGCGCCGGCGTGTTCGGCGCGGATCTGCTGGCGCAGGCGGTCGATCGGGTGCAGGTGGCCCATGCGGTCCTTGAAATGCCAGAAGGTCCAGCCGTTGCAGCTGGGGGCGCCCTGCAGGGCCGCACCCACCTGGTGGATCGAGCCGCGGTGGTCGCCCAAATGGTTGGTGCTGGTCACCGTGCCATCGACCCGGACCCGGGCGGTGAAGCGCAGGCCCGCATCGAACAGCCCCTCCCCCG
>CAYNRD010000254.1:0-4192 GCA_964399515.1 uncultured Mycobacteriaceae bacterium
CGGCCGGCTGCGTGCTTGCCAACCGGCGGAGCGCCGAGGGCCGCCACCGGGTGCTGCTGCTGGAGTCGGGCGGCCGGGACACTGATCCGTGGATCCACATCCCGGTGGGCTACTTGTACTGTATGGGCAATCCCAAGACGGACTGGTGCCTGAAGACCGAAGCCGAGCCCGGCCTGGGTGGCCGGGCGCTGGGCTACCCCCGCGGCCGGGTGCTGGGCGGCAGCTCCGCCATCAACGGCATGATCTACATGCGCGGCCAGGCCGCCGACTACGACCGCTGGCGCCAGATGGGCTGTGTGGGCTGGGGCTGGGACGAGGTGCTGCCGCTGTTCAAGCGGTCGGAGGATTACGCCTGGGGAGAAGATGGCCTACACGGCACCGGTGGGGAGTTGCGGGTGGAAGGCCAACGCCTGTCCTGGGAGATCCTGGACGCGTTCCGGGACGCGGCCGCCGAAGCGGGCATCGCCAAGACCGACGACTTTAACCGGGGCGACAATGCGGGCTGCGGCTATTTTCACGTCAACCAGCGGCGGGGCTGGCGGTGGAGTGCGGCCAGCGCCTTCCTGAACCCCGCCAAGCGGCGCGCCAACCTGACCATCGTGACCGATGCCCAGGCGACCCGCCTGCTCCAGGGTGACGGCGGACGGATCACGGGCGTTGAGGCGCTGGTCGCCGGCCGGCCCGCCCGGGCCCAGGCAGAGGGGGAAGTGATCCTGGCGGCGGGGGCGATCGGCAGCCCGTGGCTGCTGCAGCTGTCGGGGTTCGGCCCGGCCGAACACCTGCGCGCCCACGGCATCCAGCCGATCGTCGATGTGCCGGGGGTCGGATCCCACCTGCAGGACCATCTGCAAATCCGCTGCAGCTATCGGGTCCACGGCACCCGAACCCTGAACGACCGGGCCGGCAGCCTGTGGGGCAAGGCCGGCATCGCGTTGGAATACGCCCTGTTCCGCACCGGGCCGATGAGCATGGCGCCCAGCCAGTTGGGCGCGTTCGCCAAATCCGACCCGGCATTCGAAACCGCCAATCTGGAATACCACGTCCAGCCCCTGAGCCTGGACGCCTTCGGCGAGCCCTTGCACCCCTACAGCGCGTTCACCGCCAGCGTGTGCAATCTGCGGCCGGACAGCCGTGGCACGGTGCTGATCCAAGGGCCGGACGCCGAAACCCCGCCCGCCATTCGCCCAAACTATCTGTCCGCCCCGGCCGACCGTCAGGTCGCCGCCGACGCCATCCGGCTGACCCGCCGGATCGTCGCCCAGCCGGCCTTGGCGCGGTTCCGCCCCCAGGAGGTCAGACCCGGCCCGGACATCCCGAACGGGGAGACGGACACCCTGGCGGACGCGGCTGGCCGCATCGCCACCACCATCTTCCACCCGGTCGGCACGGTGCGCATGGGCCCGGACGCCGAAAGCCCGCTGGATGTGCGCCTGCGCCTGAAGGCAGCGCCGGGCCTGCGCGTGGTCGACGCGTCAGTGATGCCAACGATCACATCGGGGAACACCCACGCGCCGGTGGTGATGATCGCCGAAAAAGCGTCCGAGATGATCTTGGAGGATGCGGGTTAAGCGCCCTTGCGCTGCCGCCGCAAGTGCCACCGGTAGATCAGCGGTGCCAGAACGCGGTCATAAACCAGATCGGCGACCGGTTTGACGACGGGCAGGGACACCAGGCGATACAGCCACCGGTAGCCGGGCAGTGCCGCCCACAGCGGCAGAAAGGCATCGACGCCGGCCAGAACCCGGCCATCCTTGGTCTTAACGTGCAGCCGGCGAAACAGCGTGTCCCGGTCGATGCCAAGCGCGCCACTTTCGGTGTCGGTTGCGGTCAGATCGTCGAATTTCAGATCCAGTCCGGCCTTGTCGGCCAGGCGCCGATAATGGCGCATCTCCACCCCGCAAACGGGGCAGGCGCCGTTGTAATAGCTGGTCAGGTCCGGGCGGTCAGTCATGCCTTGTGACATGGTGCGCACGCCACCGTCGTCAAGCGATCGCGGCAGCCGCTTGCGCCGCACCTGCGAAGGCTTAGGCTGGGCGCGCGACGGCAAAACGGGGGGATCGCCAGCATGCCCGATCGGGATGACGCCCACATCCGGACATCCGCACCGGCCCTGGTCCAGATTCCCGAACTGGGGCGGCTGGACCCGGACGGGGCGATCGCGGCCCTGACCGGGCGGTTGGCGGTCTATCACCGGGCGCGGGTTCACGACCCGCAGATCAATCCGGTCAAGCAACTGGCCCATGACGTGTCGGTCGCCTTGGAGAGCACCCTGCTCAGTCGGGAGCAGGTCGGCACGCTGATCACGGTATTGACCGCCCGGGCGGTGGCGCGGGCCGCCAGCACCCAAGCGGCGCGTCTTCGGACGCCATCCGGTCGGGCCTGGAGCCCGGCGGACATCCCCCGACCCGATTTGGGCGAGGATGTCACGGTGTCGGCCAGGCATTGGGCACGCGAACAGTTCGGGATTGTGTTCACCGGCCATCCGACTTTCCGGTTGGCCCGGCGCACGCGGACCGCGTTTGCGGCCACGGTCGGGCGATGCTTGTCGGACCCTGCCTGCACCATCGACGCCGCGGCCGTGGAACAAGCGGCCTTGGTCGACGGCCCGGACGACCCCATCGACCTGCAAAGCGAGGCCGTCCAGGCCGAGGACGCGATCGAACACTTCCAGGACGCCTACCGCCCGATCCTGCACCAAATCCTGGACCAGGCGCGGTCCCGGTTCCCGGAAGCGTGGCGCGCGATCAGACCCAAACCCGTCACGGTCGCAAGTTGGATCGGCTACGACGTTGATGGCCGCACGGACATTGCCTGGTGGGACAGTTTTCGCATTCGGCTTGATCAAAAACGGCGCCAGCTGGAACGGTACCGGGCCAGCGTCAAACGGCTTGCCGGGCTGGCGGCCGGTGCGCCGCGGATCGAAGCCCTGCTGGCCGAGCTGGAAACGCTGCTCCAGGACGCGGCCAGCACCGCCGCCGAGGATGCGCGCGCCTTCGCGGCCGACCTGTCAGAGCCTGGGAACCTGGCCCGGGCCGCCAACGCCTTGACCGATCCCGTCCCCCAGCGGGTTCGGGAATGCTCGGTCGTGCTCACGCCCCTCGACCAGGCGCTTGACGCTGCCGACCCTCCGGACCTGGCCCTTGGCCTGGCCGTGTTGCGGGCGGAGATCACCACCTACGGGCTGGGCACCGCGCACATTCACCTGCGCATCAACGCCTCCCAGCTTCACAACGCCATCCGGGCCGTGCTCGGCCTGGATGGGGAGCCCGACGACCCCGGCACCAAGCGGGCGTTCCTGAACCGGATTCAAACCGCCCTGGACGATGCCTGCCGGTCCGGGCCCGAGACGGTCAATTTCGCCAGCCTGTCCGCCGAGCGCTCGACGGCGCGGCGGCAGATGATCCTGGCAGCACAGATCCTCAAGCATATCGATGGTGACACGCCGATCCGATTCCTGATCGCCGAATGCGAGACACCGTTCACGCTGCTGACCGCGCTTTACTTCGCCAAGCTGTTCGGGGTTGAAGACCGCCTGGACATCTCGCCGCTGTTCGAAACCCCGGCCGCCTTGGAGCAAGGGGCCGGGCTGATCGAACGGCTGCTGGAGAACCCGCACTACCGGGCCTATGTGGCCGCGCGCGGGCGTTTGTGTATCCAGACCGGCTTTTCCGACGCTGGCCGGTTCTTGGGCCAGATCCCCGCCACCCTGGCGATCGAGCGGTTGCAGATGAAGCTGGCGTCGGTGATCACCGCGTCCGGCATCGGGGCCGTGGAGGTGGTGATCTTCAACACCCATGGCGAGTCCATGGGGCGCGGCTGTCATCCAGGCAGCCTGGCGGACAGGCTGGACTACGCGCTAAGCCCGGCGGCCCGGGCGCGGTTCGACGATGCGGGCATCCCGATCAAGCACGAAGTCAGCATCCAGGGCGGCGACGGTTTTACCCTGTTCACGGTGCCGGCCCTGGCGCGGGCGACCCTGAACGGGTTCGTTGCCCACCAGTTTGCCCCGCCCCCGAAGGTCACGGATCCCTTCTACCAGGAAACCGACACGTCCCTGGACTTCTTCTTGCGGATCAAGGCGTTCCATGAGCGATGCATCGATGACCCGGACTACGCGGCGCTGTTGGGCACGTTTTCGACGCACATGCTGCACAAGACCGGCTCCCGCGTATCCAAACGCCAGCATGACGGC
>CAYNRD010000255.1:0-4173 GCA_964399515.1 uncultured Mycobacteriaceae bacterium
GCGATCCCGCATTTCGTGGATGCGGATCCCGCGACGCTTGGCATGGATCCCGCCGCCCTCCAGCGGCACTTGGCGCAGATCGCGATCCGGCGCGACGGTCGAACCATCAACCGGCTGACCGGGCGCCGCCTGGCGGCCGTGATGCCGGTGCATGTGTTCGGACATTTGGCCGACCTGCCGGGCCTGGCGGCCGTTGCAAAGACCTTTGACATTCCGCTGATCGAAGACGCCACCGAGGCGCTGGGCAGTGCGCCGGTAACCGAAGACCCCGCCTGGCGGGGCTCCCCCGCGGTGTTGAGCTTCAACGGCAACAAAATCATCACCACCGGGGGTGGCGGTGCGCTGCTGACCGATGATGACGGCTTGGCGCGGGAGGCCAAGCATCTGACCCAGGTGGCCAAGCAACCGCACCCTTGGGCCTTTGATCACGACCGGGTTGGCTACAACTACCGGATGCCAAACCTGAACGCGGCCCTTGGTCTGGCCCAGCTTGAGCGGTTGGACGGCTTTGTGGCGGCAAAACGGGCCCTTGCCGCCCGCTACGCTCAGGCCTTCACGGGCAGCACGGCGGCGGTGTTTTCCGAGCCCGCCCACAGCCGGTCGAATTACTGGCTGAACCTGCTGGTGCTGGCGCCGGGAACCGATGGCGACGGTCGTGATGCCGTCTTGTCGGCCCTGCATGGGCGGGAGATCCGGGCGCGGCCGATCTGGACGCCCATGCACCACCTGCCGCCCTATGCCGACGCGCCCAAAGCCCCCCTGCCGGTGACCGAAGACCTGTTCCGGCGATCGGTTTGCTTGCCGTCCAGCCCGTTTCTTGCTTGACAGGCCGGGGCCCGGCCACAGGGGCGGGGGTGGATTGGCGTGCCATGACTGAGACGATCATCGCGGAAATACAGCACCTGTTCGGTGAGCGGGGCCAGGCCCCCGCCGATCCTGTCGATCCCGAAACCCCCCTGATCGGCGAGGGGGCGGCGCTCAGCTCCATGGAGTTGGTGTCTCTGTGCCTCAGGCTCGAGGATCTGGCCGACGAGCAGGGGTTCGTCTTCGACTGGACTTCGGAAGCGGCGATGTCCAAGGCGCGCTCGATCTTCCGCACCGTGGCCAGCCTGGCGGCGGAATATGACCGCCAGCGCGCTGAGGCGCCCGCGTGATCTTGGTGACCGGCGCGTCCCGGGGCCTGGGGGCGGCGATTCGGGACGATCTGCTCGGGCGCGGTCACACGGTGGTCGGCCTAGCGCGCCAGCCTGATCCGGGCCGGGACATCCTTGGGTGCGACGTGACCGACCACGCCGGCCTCAAGGCGATCTGCCGGACCCTGAAGACCCGGCATCCCCCCCTCAAGGCGGTAATCCACGCCGCCGGCGTCGCCTCGATGAACCTGGCTGTCACCACGCCGGAGACGGTGACCCGCCGGCTGGTCGAAACCAATCTGGTCGGAACCATCTTCGTCAATCAGGTATTCGCGCCCTTGATGATGCGCGCCGGGGGGGGCGCGATCGTGAATTTCTCCACCATCGCCGTGGCGTTGGCCATCAAGGGGGAGGCGATCTACGCGGCGTCCAAGGCCGGGGTGGAGGCGTTCAGCCGGTCTTTCGCGCGGGAGGTGGCGGAGTTCGGCATCACGGTCAACTGCATCGCCCCGGGTCCGATCCGGACCGACCTGCTGCGCGGCGTCTCCGACGAACAGATCCGGGCGATCACCGACCGCCAGGTGATCCCGCGCGCCCACACGCCCCAGGACGTCGCGGATTTGGTGCGGCTGCTGATCTCCCCCGAAGGCCGGCACCTGTCCGGCCAGGTCCTGCATGTGGGCGGGGTGTGAACCGAACGCCGTATAGCCATCGCTTCGGCAGGCCGATCATCGTCACCCGGCACGCCGATGATCGACGGGCGGCGCGAAAGATCGGTTCGCGGGACCTGATCTTGCTGATCGAAACCGGTGAAATACGCTACAAGGACGATCGTCATGCCTGGGTCGCGATGGCGTTCGCGGGTCGAACCGATAACTTGATTTGTGCTGCAATCAAGTTGGAAGCCGCCGTCGTCATCAAGACGGTCATGCATCACTTCGCATGGAATGGCCAGACGTGATCACAGCAGGGGGCGCGGCTGCATGAAAACCACTTACAATGAACAAGACGACACTTTGGTTTTGCGGTTCTCCGACAAGCCAATTGTCAAGGAACGGTCCCAAGACTGGGATACCCATGTCAGCTATGCCGAGGACAACAGTATCGTCGAGATCGTGATCTTGGATGCGGCGCGCAAGGGCGCGTGGCCCCTGCAGTCTCCCGACGCGGCGTGACCCTGTTCGACCGGTTGGCCCGGCGGTGGCGCGGGCATGACGCGCCGCTGTTGATTCGGGATGGCGCGGCGCTGGGCTTCGCCGATATCCAGGCGGCGGCGGGGGCGATCGACGACCGGATCGCACCCGGGGACGTGGTGGGCCTGGTTGGCGATTTCGAACCTTGGGCGATCGCGCGGCTGATCGGGCTGATCGACCGGGGCTGCGTGCTGGTGCCGCTGACCCGGGAAACCGCGTCCGATCACGGGTATTTCCACACCGCGGCCGGTATCGACTGGGTCCTCGATGGCGACCGGGTCACGCGGATCCGGGACCGGCCCATGGATCATCCGCTGCTGGACCGGGTGCGGCGGGCCGGACATGCCGGGCTGGTCTTGTTCTCCACCGGCACCACCGGCCGGCCCAAGGCGATCCTGCACGACCTGACCCGGTTCCTGCGCCGGTTCGAAACCCCCCGGCCCAGCTTGCGCACCTTGAGCTTCCTGGTGTTCGACCATATCGGCGGCATCAACACGCTTTTGCACACCCTGTTCAACCGAGGCACCGTGGTCTCGGTCGCCACCCGCTCGCCCAAGGCCGTGCTGGAGGCGATCGCGGCCCATGACGTCGAAGTGTTGCCGGCCACGCCGACCTTCCTGCGCATGCTGCTGCTGTCCGGCTTGGTGCCCGATCGGGTTCCGCCCAGGCTGACGGTGATCACCTACGGCACCGAGCGGATGGACCAGCCAACCTTGACCGCCCTGTGCGCGGCCCTGCCGGGCGTGGATTTCAGGCAGACCTTCGGCATGTCGGAACTGGGGATTCTGCGGGTCAAGAGCCGCGCGCGGGACAGCCTGTTCATGAAGATCGGCGGCGAAGGCGTGGAAACCCGGGTGGATGACGGGGTTCTGAAGATCAGAAGTGCCGACCGCATGCTGGGATACCTGAACGCGGACAGCCCCTTCGATGCCGAGGGCTGGTACGACACCCGCGACCGGGTCGAGACCGACGGCGACTTCATCCGGGTGATCGGGCGGGATACCGATGTGATCAATGTCGGTGGGTTGAAGTTCATGGCCAGCGAGGTCGAGCGCGCCGCCCTGGACTGCCCGGGTGTTCGCTTCGCCAAGGCCCTGGGCCGGGCCAACCCGATCACCGGCCAGCATGTCGAGCTTGAGGTCGAGCTTACCGACCGGGATCGATTGGAGCCGCTGACCGCGTTCCTGCGGGACCGATTGCCGGACCACATGCGCCCAAGGCGCATCCGACCGGTATCGGCCGTGATCGGGCATCGCTTCAAACGGGTGTGAGCGTGGCGGGCGGTGCTGAGCCCGGCAAAAAAGCGCTGGCGTCCGGTCGATTCCTTCTCTAAGCCACCCGCGTGATTGTTGCTGTACACCCCACACAGGACTGTTCCCGATGATTTTGATCGATCAACTGAAATCGCTGACCATGGCCAATGGCGTGGTCCGGATGGAGTT
The DNA here is from genome assembly GCA_964399515.1 of uncultured Mycobacteriaceae bacterium. Classification (GTDB taxonomy): domain Bacteria; phylum Pseudomonadota; class Alphaproteobacteria; order DSM-16000; family Inquilinaceae; genus CAYNRD01. The sequence goes on from CAYNRD010000255.1 coordinate 3,769, forward strand.
CGTCACCGTGGGTGCCGACGGCAACCCGACTGCCGATCCGGTGGTTCTGGCGGTGCCGGCCAACCAGTACGGCCCGCTTTTGACCTCCCTGAGCCAGGCTGGCCAATCGCTGCAAGAAAAGTTGAAGACGACCGAACAGCAGTGAGGCCCCGGCGCCGTCGTGCCGGCGGCGCCCCGTTCCCCCTACGCGATGGTGTGTGATGACTTGGTCCGACGGCTATGTCTCGGATACGACGTATACGAGCGGTTTCTATCGGGAATTGTCGCCGCGGATGCTGAGTTTCCTGGCCTTGGTCCAAGGCCATCACGCCCCCGACCCGGACGCGCCGTTCACCTATGCGGAGTTGGGCAGCGGACAGGGGGTCACCACCAATGTTCTGGCGGCCAGCCACCCCCATGGCCGGT